>DATJHD010000236.1:0-5508 GCA_035494275.1 Croceibacterium sp. | reverse complement strand
CCCCATCTCCTCGCGAGCCTCGGCGCTGACCGAGTAATGCGTCGTCGAGGCGTTGTGGCACATCAATGAGCGCGCATCGCCGATGTTGTTCGAGATATCGATCAGCTCGAGCGCATTGAGCACGGCGAAGGCCTGCTCGCGTCCTTCGACCTCAAACGAAAAGATCGGCCCGCAGGCGTCCATCTGCCGCATCGCGAGGTCGTGCTGCGGGTGGCTCGGCAGGGCCGGAAAGTTGATCCGCGGCACCCGGCCCTCGAGGAAATGCCCGACCCGGAGCGCATTCTCGCTCTGGCGCTGCGCGCGAAGACTGAGCGTCTCGAGACCCTTGAGCACTACCCAGGCGTTGAACGGCGACAGGTTCGGGCCGGTGTGGCGTTGCATCGCCAGCAGCTTATTGGCGATGAAGTCCCTCGTCCCGCACACCGCGCCGGCGAGCACCCGGCCTTGGCCATCCATCAATTTTGTAGCCGAATAGGCGACGACGTCGGCGCCGAACTCCATCGGCCGCTGCAGCGCCGGCGTTGCGAACGCGTTGTCGACCACGCTCGTGATGCCCCGCTCGCGCGCCAGGCCGCAGACGAACTCGAGGTCGACGATGTCCATGGTCGGGTTCGCCGGGGTCTCGAAGAAGAACACCTTGGTGTTGGGCCGGATCGCATCGACCCAGGCCTGGTTGTCGCGCGCATCGATCGTCGTCGACGATATCCCGAAGCGCGGCATGAGCTGATCGACCAGCCAGCGGCACGAGCCGAACGCGGCCCGCCCGGCGACGACGTGGTCGCCCTGGCTGAGCTGACAAAGCAAAGCCACGGTCATGGCCGCCATGCCGCTCGATTGCACGCGGCACGCCTCGGCACCTTCCATCGCCGCTATCCGCTCTTCGAGCATGGCCACGGTCGGGTTCTGGAGCCGCGAATAGGTCATGCCCGGGTCTTCGCCCCGGAAGCGCGCGGCGGCCGTCTCGGCGGAGTCGTAGGCATAGCCCGAGGTCAGGAAGATCGCCTCGCTGGTCTCGCCTTGCTCGGAGCGCCAGGTGCCGGCGCGCACGGCTCTTGTCTGCGGGCGCCATTTGGAGGTGACCGAACGGTCGGTTCCGGTGGTCTTCTTCATATTGCCCGGGGCTTTAGGCACAGGCGTTCCCGCGGGCAAGCGCGAGCTTGCTCCGCCCGACACGCCATTCTAACAACCGTTAACGATGAGCCCGGCGCCCCGTCACCAGCAGGACCCGATTGCCTGGCACGGGCTGCTGGCGCTGGCGTTCTTCGGGATCGTCTGCATCCGACTGACGATCCCGCACAACCTCTACTTCGACGAAGTGCATTACGTGCCGGCGGCGCGGATGCTGATGACCCTGGCGCGACCGGAAAACGCCGAGCACCCGCTGCTCGGCAAGGAGCTGATTGCGCTCGGGATGGTGCTGTTCGGCGACAACGCGCTCGGCTGGCGGATCATGCCCGCGCTGTTCGGGACGCTCGGCCTGTTCGCCTCGATGCGCGCGATGTGGTTCGCCTCGGGCTCGCGTTTCGCCTCAATCGCCACCGGCATTTTCATTGCCACGGCGTTTCCGCTGTTCATTCAGAGCCGCATCGCGATGCTCGACGTGTTCATGGTCAGCCTGACGCTGGTCGCCTTGTGGGCCGTCGCCGCGGCGGTGCGCGAGAATGAAGCCGGCCGCTGGCGCCTGGCGCTGGCGGGCATCGCCTTCGGCCTCGCGATGGCGGCGAAGTGGAATGCGGTGCCGCTGGCGATGGTCCCGGGCGTCGCCTTCGCGGTCATCAGGATTCGCGAAGCCGGCTGGCGGTTCCTGACCGCGACGCGCTGTGCGCCGGTGGCGGGGGTCGCTTTGTGGGAGGCGGCGCTATGGCTCGGCGTCGTGCCGCTCGTCACGTACTGGCTGACCTACATCCCGGCGATGCTCTACGCACACGACCCCGTCGCCCCGCTCGGGTTCGTGTCGCTGACGCGAGAAATGCTCCACCTGCAGAACGAGGTGGTCAAGCCGCACCCGTATCAAAGTGTCTGGTACCAGTGGATCTTCGACTGGCGGGCCATCTGGTACCTTTATGAAAACGTCGACGGCGCCCAGCGGGGCATCATCATGATCGGCAATCCGCTGACGATGATTACAGGGCTTGCCGCACTGGCGTGGGTGGGCGTTTACGGCCTCAGCGAAGGTCGGCGCGACGCGCTGGCGCTGTTCGTGCTTTACGTGGTGGCGCTCGGAAGCTGGATCGCTTCAACCAAGCCGGTGCAGTTCTACTATCATTACCTGCTGCCAAGCTGTTTCATGCTCGCGGCGCTGGCGCTCGCGTTGGCCGAGTGGTGGAACAACGGGCGAAAGCTCATCCCGATGCTCGTCCTCGCCGGCAGCGTGGCGGTGTTCGTGTGGTTCTGGCCGATCATCAGCGCGGCATCGCTCGCCGGGCCGCAATCGTTCAATCATTGGATGCTGCTCGACAGCTGGCGCTAGAAACGCGGCAGCCTCTTCTGGTCCTTCGGACCGGCGAACAGCCACACGAGGAAGCCGAGGATCGGGAAGATCACGATTCCAACCAGCCAGCCGATCTTCACAGCGTCCGACTTGCTGTTCTTCCACACGTTGTAGATCGCGAAGATGTCGAGCCCGACGACGAGGATCCAGAATAGCGAATGCAACATGGCCTGCTCCTTGCGACAGCCGTTACTGTATTACAGATATAATACAGGAATACGGGTGCGCAAGGGCTGGCGCTGCGGTCGGGTTTCAATCCATCAGCTTGCGGGTGAAATAGACCATCATCTGCGCGGTCATGATCGCCGATTGCTTGGCGTCGGCGCCCGAGCCGTGACCGCCTTCGGTGTTCTCGTAGTAGTAGAACGGCAGGCCGTATTCCTCCATTCTAGCGGCGAACTTGCGGGCGTGCTGCGGGCCGGTGCGGTCGTCCTTGGTCGTCGTGAAGATGTACGGCTCGGGGTAGTGACCGCCACGCTTGAGGTTCTGGTACGGGGAAACCCGCTGCCAGAACGCCTTGACGTCCTGGTCCGCGTCAACATCGCCGTATTCGCCCTGCCATGAGGCGCCGCGCGCGATGTGGGCAATGCGAATCATGTCGAGCAGCGGCACCTGGATCATGATCGCGTTGTAGAGCTCGGGATGCTGGATCATCTCGACGCCCATCAACAGGCCGCCGTTCGAACCGCCGTAGATGCCGAGCCGCCGCGGGGACGTGATCCCGCGCGTTTCGAGGTCCTTGGCCACAGCCGCGAAATCGTCGTAGGCGAACTGCCGCTTGGTCTTGAGCGCCGCCTCGTGCCAGGCCGGGCCGAACTCGCCCCCGCCGCGGATATTGGCGAGCACGAAGGCGCCGCCGCGCTCGAGCCACAACTTGCCGACCGTGCCTGAGTAATACGGCGTTTCGCTGACCTGAAAGCCGCCGTAGGCCGTCATCAGCGTCGGTGTCGAACCGTCACGCTTCATGTCCTTGCGGTGCACGACGAAGTAGGGAACCTTCGTCCCGTCGATCGACGTGGCATCGAGCTGCTCGACCACGTCGCGCGACGCGTCGAACCAGGTCGGCGCGTGCTTCAGCGGTGTCGGAGCGCCGGCGGCGGCGACATCGTCGGCATAGAGCGTATCGGGCGTAAGGAAGCCTTCGGCGGTGAGGAACACGCGGTTGCTGTAGTCGTCGGCCGCCGCGACGCCGAGGGTCAGGTTGTCCGGCAAATCGATCTGCTGGCGGGTCCATCCGCCCTCCGGCCGCGGCACGACCGAGAAGATCCGTCCGTTCACGTTGCTGAGCGTGGACAGCAGCAGCCGGTCCTTGGTCGAAGCAATCGAAACGAGCGCGTCGCGAGGGCCCGGCTGCCACACCAGCCCGGGCGACAGCTTACCGGGATCCTTCTTGAGCTCGGCGAGATCGAGCGCGACGACCGAGCCGGCCGTGAACGTCCGCGCGTCAACAACCCAGTCCTCGTCGAGCGAAACGATGGCCTTGCCGCCTACTAAGGTTGCGACCGAGGCCTTCTCGGGGATCGCCAGCTTGGTCACGGTGTCGCCGTCGAGAACGAACGTCTCCGTGTGGAAGAAGTCCTTCATGCGCAGGATCAGCGTCAGCGTGTCGCCGCTTCCGTCCCGGAGCACGTTCGGGAACACCCCGGCGTCCTCCTTGTAACCTCGGAAGACTTCGACCGCGTTGCTGAGCGGCTGCCCGCGCGTCATTCGCTTGACGATATAGGGGTAACCGGACTTGGTCAGGTCGTTCCCGGTCCAGTTCGTCGACACGATGAGGTGGCTCGCGTCCTCCCAGTCGTAGCTTTGCTGGCTGCGCGGCAGGAAGAAGCCGCCCTTGACGAAGCTGTTGGTTGCGAGGTCGAACTCGCGTGCTTCGGTCGCGTCTTCCCCGCCGTCCGACAGGGCGACCATGCACAGCCGTTCCTCCGGCTTGAGGCACGTGGCGCCTTTCCAGACCCAGCTTTTCCCCTCGATCTTGCCGAGCGCGTCGATGTCGAGCACCGTCTTCCAGCGCGGGTTGGCGGAGCGGTAGTCGGCCGCCGTGGTGCGGCGCCACAGGCCGCGCAAGTGATCCTCGTCCTGCCAGAAGTTGAAGATCCCGCCGTTGCGGAAGGCCGGCATCGGGATGCGGTCCTCGGAGGTCGAGATCCTCAGCGCCTCGTCATAAAACCCCTGGTAAAGCGGGTCGCCGCCCAAAACCTTGAGCGCGCGCTGGTTGTGCTGCTCGACCCACGCCATGGCGCGCGGCGAATCCTTTTGCTCGAGCCAGATGTACGGGTCTTCAATCACGTCTTGCGCCAGCCCGGCAACAGGAAGCAGCGCCGCGAGCGGCAGGACGAGGCGAAGAAAGCGCATGCGGGGGAAACTTTCGAATTCGGCAATGTCACTTTCTTACCGACTGACCCAGGCCGCGCAACCTCTTGGGCGGCCTACTTGAATCGGCCCCAGACGAACTTGCTCGACAGGGCGTAGTTCCACACCGACGCGACGGTGACGCCGATGATCGCTGCGGCGTACCAGTGCACGCCGTTGTCGTTGAGCATGGCCGCGACCGCGACGTTGGCGAACGCGCCGATGGCGCAGGTCATGCAGAACTTGGCCCAGCCGAAGCAGAACGCGCTCACGCCGGTGAGCTTCTGGTCGCGGTAGGTGAGCAGGTTGTTGAGCCAGAAGTTGAACGTCATCGCGACGATCGCCGCGGTCGCCTGCGCGAGCGTGAACGGCACGCCCAGCAGCTTGTAGAGCGGCGTCAGCACGGCCATGTGCACGATCACGCCCAGCGCGCCGACAGTGCCGAACAGGGCGAACCGGGTCGGGACAAACCGGCCGAGCCAGCGCTCGTAGAGTCCGGCGAGGAAATCGAGGACCACTCCGTGGTCGAGCTTGCTTTCTCCGGAAGCGCGTTCGGCGAATTTCAACGGCAACTCCTTCACGCGCAGCGGCGGATGGGCGGTGGCGAGGATGTCGAGCATGATCTTGAAGCCGATGCCGGAAAGCCGGTCGGCCTGGCTGCGCAG
>DATJHD010000235.1:0-3535 GCA_035494275.1 Croceibacterium sp. | reverse complement strand
CTAGAGGAAATAGCGCATCCGGATCGAAATCGTCTTGACCTGATCGCCGACCGAAAACGCCGTCTTGTCGAAGCTTGGCTTGCCGAGGTTCAAAAGGCTGATCGACGGGTTGTTCGACATCCCGCCGCCGTCCGTGCGGATGTCGGTCTTGCCGTTGCCATTGACGTCGTGACGCACCGCGATGGCGTAGGTGCCCGGGCCGGGCACTGGCATGCACACGGTCGCCGTCGAGCCGCGCGCGGGCACCTCGATCCGGTCCAGCCAGCGTCCGGGCTTGAGCCAGTCCGCCGCGTTTCCGGGGTAGAGCTGCACGCGCAGTCTGCCTTGCGCCGGAGTGATGCCGCTTATCTGGACCCTCACCGCCGGCCCGCCACCGTCGCGGCACTTGTCCGGTTCGTTGGTGATCTTGTTTCGGTACTGTGCAGCACCCGAGGCCGAAACGGCGATCGAGCCGGCGGCGAGGGCGAGAGCTGCTTTGCCCAGCAAGTTGTTCACACCATGACTCCAAATCTGCGTCATCGCCCGAACGGCGACGTAAACGGGGCGCGATGGCAAACCCGCACTGAACTTGGTGTTAACCCGCCCAGGGATGCCGCGGGGCCTGCAAGCGAGGCATCCACCGCAACAATCTGCGCACTCGGCCCTTCCTGTGTGGAAAAGGCGCTGCCGGTCCTTGTTGCGGCCTTTGCCGGTGTTAAGGCCCAAAGGCGAGGAATGTCCGCACCGCTCGTCTCGCCATCGATCCTTTCCGCCGATTTCGCCCGGCTGGGGGAGGAAGTGCGCGCAATCGACGAAGCCGGGGCCGATTGGATCCACGTCGACGTGATGGACGGGCATTACGTGCCCAACCTCACCATCGGCCCCGCCGTGGTGAAGGCGCTGCGCGCGTACAGCAAGAAGCCGTTCGACGTCCACCTTATGGTCAGCCCGGTCGACCCATGGCTCGAGTCGTTCGCCGATGCCGGTGCCGACATCATCACGGTCCACCCGGAGGCCGGGCCGCACATCCACCGCACGCTGCAGGCGATAAAGGCGCTGGGCAGGAAGGCGGGAGTTTCCCTCAATCCTGGAACGCCGGCAAAGATGCTCGATTACCTGATCGAGGAGGTCGACCTGGTGCTGGTGATGAGCGTCAACCCGGGGTTCGGCGGGCAGAGTTTCATCTCGAGCCAGGTGAAAAAGATCGCCGCCGTACGAAAGATGATAGACGCGTCGGGCAGGGACATTCGGCTCGAGGTCGATGGTGGAATCACGGCCGAGACCGCGCGGCAATGCGTCGAAGCGGGGGCTGATGTGCTGGTTGCCGGCTCGGCGACCTTCAAGGGCGGTCCGGCGTCCTATGCGGCCAACATCGCCGCATTGAAGGGCGCGTCCGCATGAGCTCCGCTCTTCTGCAGCCTCGCGCTTCTTTGGACGACGAAAGGAGCCGCGAAGGAGAGGCCATGGCGATCCCACTCGATTCCGCCGCGCCCGAGCCGCTCGCGCAGCCGAAGGAGAAGCGGGCGAGTGCGGTCGTCGAGCCGGGCCGATCGCTGGCGCTGAGCGATTTCACCCCCCCGGCGACGACGGCCGGCGAACGTCTGATACGCCTCGCCTATCGCCTCGGCGTGCCCGGACCCACGCTGGTCGCGCCGTTTCGCAAGCACGCATCGCCGCGCTTGCTGGCAACGGTCGAGAATCCCCTCAAGGGCGACCGGGTTGGCGGCATGGCGCTGCGCGCAGGGCATTTCCTCGTTCACGGGGTGAAGGCGCCGATCGCGCAGATGGATTTCTCGCCCGTCGCTCACCTGACACCGCCGTTCGAGCGGACCGTGCACGGTTTCGGCTGGCTTGCCGATCTCGAAGCCTCTGCGCCGCGCCAGCAGTGCACGCAGACCGCCGAACGGATGCTGGCGGCCTGGCTCGAGGCCAACCCGCATCCGGGCAAAGGCGCGGCCTGGAAGGTCGGCCACGCGGGGCATCGCGTACTCAATTGGCTTGTGCACGCTCCCCTGTTGATGGCCGGAAACGACCGGCAACTGCGCAATCGGACGCTCAAGGCGCTCGCCGAGACCGCCCGCTGGCTCGACCGCAACGTCGGCAAGGCCGAGGACCGGCTGGCCGAGGTCGCCGGGTGGTGCGCCATCGTCGGGGCGGGCCTGTTGTTGCCGGAGGGCAAGCCGCGCCGGTTGTTCGGCGAGGCGGGGCTGGTCCACGCGCTCGGCGAGCTCGTCGGCGACGACGGCGGCGTCCTCTCGCGCAGTCCGCTCGACCAGATGGAGGCGATCGCGCTGCTGACGCGGCTCGGTGCCTGCTACCACGCGACCCGCCGCGACCCGCCTGGTGCCATCGAGCTGATGCTGAAAATGCTGGTTCCGCCGTTGCTTACATTGCTTCATTCGGACGGCGGCATCGGCAGCTGGCAAGGCTCCGGCGCGGTTTCGGGGGAGCGCATCGCCGCGCTCGTCCAGGCGACCGGCGTTCGCACAAGGCCTTTGCGCGACCCCCGGCAATGGGGCTACCAGCGCGCCACCGCCGGACGCTCGGTCCTGCAATTCGACGCCGCACCGCCGCCGCTTGCGCGCCATGCGCGGCACGGCTGCGCGTCCACGCTCGCGTTTGAGTTCACGCACGGTCACCAGCGCCTGATCGTCAATTGCGGCGGCGCCGCGCTGGCCGGGGGCCTGGTGCCGGCGCGGATCGAGCAGGGCCTGCGCGCCACCGCGGCCCACTCGACCCTGGTCCTCGGCGACGCCAATTCGACCGCCGTCCTCATCAACGGCAAGCTCGGCAGTGGTGTCGGAGCGGTCGAGATCGATCGGCGCCTGGTCGAAAGCGGGAAGAGCTCCGCCACGCGGCTCGAAGCCAGTCACGATGGCTATGCCCAGCGTTTCGGCCTCGTCCACCGGCGCATTCTGATCCTGCGCGACGACGGCACCGAACTTCGCGGAGAGGACCTCCTGGTTCCCGCCGGTCGCCGGGCCAAGCGCGGCAAGATTCCTTATGCGATCCGCTTCCACCTCGGCCCGGGAGTCGAAGCGACTCTCACCGACAGCAAGCGCGGCGTGCACCTTGCCTTGCCCGACGGCAGCTACTGGCAGTTCCTCTCGGTCTCGGGCGAAGTGGCGATCGACGAGAGCCTGTGGGTTGACGGCGACGGGCGGCCTCAACCAGTGCAGCAACTGGTGATAGAAGGCATGGAATCGCGCGGCGGGGGGAGCTTCTCCTGGCTGCTCAAGAAACTGGGCTGAGCTCTGGCATGACCGATGTGACAATCCGGCGGGCGCTGCTGTCCGTGTCCGACAAGAACGGCATCGCCGACCTCGGCAGCAGGCTGGCCAAGGCTGACGTCGAGCTGATCTCGACCGGCGGCACGGCGCGCGCGTTGCGCGAGGCCGGGCTCGACGTGCGCGACGTGTCCGAGGTCACCGGCTTTCCGGAAATGATGGACGGCCGGGTCAAGACGCTGCACCCGACGATCCATGGCGGGCTCCTCGCGGTGCGCGACGAGCCGGAGCACGCGGCGGCGATGGAAGCGCACGACATCGGGGCGATC
>DATJHD010000234.1:0-2227 GCA_035494275.1 Croceibacterium sp. | reverse complement strand
GGGCGCCGCCAGCTACAAGCCCAACGAGGCCGACTGGTTCGGCGGGCGGTGGAGCGGGCTCAACAAGCCCGCCGATCCCGAAACCGCGCGCCGCAACGTCCACACCGCGGTTGACAAGAAGCTGTTCGAAAGCCTCGGCCGGACGCTGACCACGGTCCCCGGGGACCTCAACATCCACAAGACGCTCGGCCGGGTCATCGACGCGAAGCGGCATATGTTCGAAACCGGCGAAGGGTTCGATTGGGCGACAGCCGAAGCGCTCGCCTTCGGCAGCCTGCTGGCCGAGGGCTTCGGCGTGCGCCTGTCCGGCCAGGACTCGGCCCGGGGAACCTTCAGCCAGCGCCACGCGATCTGGATCGACCAGGTCGACGAGCACAAGTACATCCCCTTGTGCGAACTGCCGCACGGCAAGTTCGAGGTCTACGACAGCCCGCTCTCCGAATACGGGGTGCTGGGCTTCGAATACGGCTTTGCCGGCGCCGACCCGAAGACACTGGTGATGTGGGAAGCGCAGTTCGGCGATTTCGCCAACGGTGCGCAGATCATCATCGACCAGTTCGTCGCCGCGGGCGAGGTGAAATGGCTTCGGGCGAACGGCCTCGTCCTGCTCCTGCCGCACGGATACGAGGGCCAGGGGCCGGAGCACTCCAGCGCCCGCCTCGAACGATTCCTGCAGCTGTGCGCCAACGACAATATCCAGGTGTGCAACATCACCAGCCCGGCCAACTATTTCCATTGCCTGCGCCGGCAGATGCTGCGGCCGTTCAGGAAGCCGCTCATCATCATGACGCCCAAGAGCCTGCTGCGACATCCGATGGCGAAGTCGAGCGCCTCGGAGTTCATCAAGGAGAGCCATTTCAAGCGCATCCTGTCCGACCGGATGGACATTCCGGACGACAAGGTTCGCCGCCTCGTGCTGTGCTCCGGCAAGGTTGCCTACGACCTGATGGAAAAGCGCGCCGAGGAGGGGCTCGAAGATGTCTCGATCGTGCGCCTTGAGCAGCTTTATCCGTTCCCCGGAGAGCCGCTGGCGGTGCGCCTCGAACGCATGACCCACCTCGAATCGGTCGTCTGGTGCCAGGAAGAGCCGAAGAACAACGGCGCATGGTTCTTCGTCGAAAGCCGCATCGAGGATGCCCTGGGCGAAGCCGGCCACAAGGGCATGCGCCCGAGCTATGCCGGCCGCGACGTTGCGGCCTCGCCGGCGACGGGCCTTGCGAAGAGGCATGTCGAGCAGCAACAGGCGCTCGTTTCCCTGGCGCTCGGGATCGGCGACAAGGACGAAGCGCGGCGCGCGCTCAAGACCAGGAAGAAGGGCTGAGGAATGGCCACCGAAGTCAAAGTCCCCACTCTCGGCGAATCGGTCACCGAGGCGACGATCGGCGAATGGCTCAAGCAGCCAGGCGATCCGGTCAAAGTGGACGAGCCGATCGCCAGCCTCGAGACCGACAAGGTGGCGGTGGAGGTGCCCTCGCCCGTCGCCGGCGTGATGGGCGCCCAAAGGGTCAAGGTGGGCGACACCGTACAAGTCGGCACGGTCATTGCGACGATCGAGAACGGTGTCGCGGCCGGCGAGACGACGCAAGTCGCGCCCCGCGAGGCAGCGACGGCCGCGGCTCCAGCTCCCGCGGGCGGCGCGCAGGAAACCGAACAGGCGGCTGATATCGACCGCGAGCTCGACGAGCTGCCCAAGGCCGAGCCGGGCGACCTTGCCGCCACCTTGTCGCCGTCGGTTCGCCGTGCGGTCATCGAGCACGGCATCGATCCGACCCAGGTCAAAGGCACCGGCAAGGACGGGCGCCTGACCAAGGAGGACGTGCTCGCCGCCGCCGCGGCCAAGAAGGTTTCACCGGCACCGTCCGTCTCGGCACCCGCGCCCTCGCCCACGCAGGCGACAGCCGGCGAGCGCAAGACCGAGCGGGTGAAGATGACCCGCCTGCGCCAGACGATCGCCCGCCGCCTCAAGGGTGCGCAGGAAGAAGCGGCGCTGCTGACCACCTTCAACGACTGCGACATGAGCGCGGTGATCGAGGCGCGCGAAGCCTACAAGGACCTGTTCGCCAAGAAGCACGGTATCAAGCTCGGATTCATGAGCTTCTTCGCCAAGGCCAGTTGCCTGGCGCTGAAGGACGTGCCCTCGATCAACGCGCAGATCGAGGGTGACGAGATCGTCTATCACGACTTCGTCGACATCTCGGTCGCGGTCAGCGCGCCGAACGGACTCGTC
>DATJHD010000233.1:0-4540 GCA_035494275.1 Croceibacterium sp. | reverse complement strand
GATGTCGGCGCTGATCAAGCTCGCCGGGCAGCACGGCATCCACTTGCTCGAGATCATGTTCTGGCGCCAGGCCGTGGCGGCGCTGATCATGCTCTGCTGGGTGCTCCCGCGCGGCGGCTTGCGCTCGCTGGCCACCGAGCGACCGCGAACGCATTTCCTGCGCGCGCTCTACGGCACGATCGGCATGCTGTTCAATTTCGGCGCGGTCATCCTGCTGCCGCTGGCCGAGGCCACCACGATGGCCTTCACCGCACCGATCTGGGCGGTGATCCTGTCGACCCTATTACTGAAGGAGAATGTCGGGGTGTGGCGCTGGTCGGCGGTTCTGTTCGGCTTCGCCGGCGTGCTTCTGATTGCCCAGCCCGGCAGCGGCACATTCCCTCTGTTCGGAGCCGGCGTCGCCCTTGCCGGTGCCTTCATGGTTGCGCTGATCTCGATCCAGATCGCCGACCTCAACCGCACGGACAAGCCGCTGACGATCGTGTTCTATTTCGCCCTGTTCAGCCTGCCGATGACGGCGGTGGCGCTGCCTTTCGTGATGACCCGGCACGCCGCGGCCGACTGGGCGTTGCTGTTCGCGATCGGCGCTTTCGGCGTGCTCGGGCAGCTGCTGCTGACGGCGGCGCTGCGCTTCGGCGCGGTCGCCAGCGTGATCGTCATGGATTACTCCTCGCTCTTTTGGGCGACGCTCTACGGCTGGCTGCTGTTCACCACCCTGCCCCCGGCGAGCACCTGGCTGGGGGCTCCCCTGATCATCGCCGCCGGCCTCGTGATAGCTTGGCGCGAGCACCGTTTGTCGCGCCCGACGCTGCGGGACGTCTCCCGCGCCGAGGGGACGTAGGAACCGCAGGAAGCGCCGCGGAGTTTTGCCCTCGTTCGTCCGTAACATTGAAAGGACAAGGCAATGCTTCGCAAGATCATTCTCGCGGTCACCGCGAGCGCCATCGTGTTCACCGCCACGGCCTGCAACACCGTCCGGGGAGCTGGCAGGGACGTCGAGTCGGTCGCCAATGCCGGTTCCGACGCGATCAACTAACATCGCTCCCGAAAACGGGCTATTGATGACTCATCCGAACGGAGGGTGAGTCGATGGCGAAGAAGTTGGTCCTGGTGTTGGTCGCGGCGGGCGTTTGCCTCTCGGCAAGCGCGTGCAACACGGTCAAGGGCGCTGGCAGGGACATCGAGTCCGTCGGCCAGGCCGGATCGGACGCGCTCCACCACTAGGCTTCAATGCAAGGACAAGCGCCCGCCGGAGCAATCCGGCGGGCGTTTGTCATCGTTCCCGGCGATAGACCAGCGTCAGGTTGTTGGCAGGCATCGCCACCCGTCGGGTGCGCGCGAAGCCGTGGCGAGCGGCCGCATCATCGAGCCAGCTGACCGAACGCAGGCCCCACTCGGGATTGCGGGCCTTCAGGCTGGTGTCGAACGCGAGGTTGCTGGGCGCGGTTCCGACCCCGTCCTCGAGATAGGGGCCATAGAGGATGAGCGGCGCCCCGGCTGAAAGCGCACGAGCCGCGCCCGCGAACAGCCCCGCTGTCGCCTGGACAGGGCTGATGTGAACCATGTTGATGCACACCACCGCGGCGGCCTGCTCGATCGGCCACTGGTCCGCCGAGGCGTCGAGTTCCACCCCGGCGAAAAGGTTCGGCAGGCCCTCTTGCGCGCGCCACGCCTCGATCGATGCGAGCGCGGCGGGGTCGGGATCGCTCGGCTGCCAGGTGAGGTTTGCAAAAGTCCTCGCGAAGTGGACCGCGTGTTGGCCTGTGCCGCTGGCAATCTCCAGCACGAGGCCGGACTGGGGCAATTCCTCCGCCAGCACGGCGGCGATCGGCTCGCGGTTGCGCTCGGCCGCGGGAGCGTGACCTTTCATCCAATCCCCTCCAGCCGCCTCTCGAGCCTCGCAATCGCATCGTTCTCGTGCACGAACGTCCCCTGGGCCTTTTCCCTGGCCGCCTGCAGCGCGGCGTGCGCGACCCTGCGGGCATCGATCGAGCGCAGGCGGCGGCGCTCGCCGGAGAGGAACAAGTCGAGGATCGGGCTGAACACGATGGCCAGCCGCTCGCCGGGTCGCCGGTCGCGCGATCGCGGGCCGCGCAAAAGGCCCGGCCGAAGCATGTCGAGACGGTGGAAACGCATCTTGCGCAAGGCGGCTTCGACCTCCCCCTTGACCCGAAGATAGAATGTGCGGCTCAGCGGATTGGCGCCCACCGAGGAGATGAAGACGAAATTGCTGACGCCCTTCTCCTTGGCCGCCTTCGCGAGCCGGAGCACCAGTTCCTGATCGACCGAGCGGAACACCGCCTCGTCGCGCCCTGCCTTGCGCCAGGTCGTGCCCAGCGCACAGATGATGGCATCCGGCGCAACCGCCGCCACCGACTGCTCCCACTCGGCGGGATCGGCGACGAGCATTTCCATCCGCGCGCCTTGCGGCATCGGCGCCTCGCGCCGTGTCAGGGCGATCAGCCGGACGTCGGACCGGCCGATGCTTGCCTCCATCACGCGCCTGCCGACGAGGCCGGTCGCCCCGACCAGGAGAATGCGCCGCGGGTCAGACATTGGTCAGCCCGCTCGGCACCTTGCCGAAAATCTCGCGGTAACGCTCGATGGCATAGTGGTCGGTCATGCCGGCAACGAAATCCGCTATGTGCCGGCTCCGGCCGGGCTCGCCCTCCGGAAGGGCCAGCCGCCACGGTTGCGGCAGAAGGTTCGCGTCCTGGTGATAGGCGGCAAAGAGCTTGGCGACCACGCTGCGGGCGCGCTCGGCCGTCTGCCTCTGGCGCGGGTGATGATAGAAGTTCGAATACATGAAGCCCTTGAGCGCCCGTTCCTGGGCCTCCATCGCCGGCGAGAACGCGATCAGCGCCCGGGGTGCCGCGCGAACCTCTTCGGTCGAGTCGATCCCCGCGAGGTTCGCTTTGGCCGTCTCCAGCACATCGTTGACCATCAGCCCGATCTGCCCGCGGACCAGTTCGCGCAGCAGCGCCGAATGCGAGGCGCCGTGGAAGCGCGCTTCGACCTCGCGCCACTGGGCGGCCACGAAGTTAAGCTCGAGCAGTTGATCGAGGTCGAGGATCCCGGCCCTGAGCCCGTCGTCGATGTCATGGTTGTCGTAAGCGATGTCGTCGGCCAGCGCGGCGACTTGCGCCTCGAGCGAGGGCTGCCGGGCGAGTTCGAGCGGGAAGGCCGCATCGAGCTCGACAAGCGCCCAGCCGGGGTTCTTGACGGGCCCGTTATGCTTGGCGAGCCCTTCGAGCATTTCCCAGCTGAGGTTGAGGCCGGGATGGGTGCAATACGGACTGTCGAGCCGCATCAGGGTACGCAGGCAATGCTCGTTGTGGTCGAAACCGCCGCGCGCCTGGAGCGAGCCGTCGAGCGCCTCCTCGCCCGGATGGCCGAACGGCGGATGGCCGATGTCATGCGCGAGGCACAGCGCTTCGGTGAGATCCTCGTCGAGGCCCAGCGAGCGAGCCACGACCCGCCCGATCTGCGCCACCTCGAGGCTGTGCGTCAGCCGCACGCGGTAGTGATCGCCGTCCGGGGCGATGAACACCTGCGTCTTGCCGGCGAGGCGGCGGAAAGCGATCGAGTGGATGATCCGGTCACGGTCGCGCTGGAACTCGGTGCGCGGCCCACGCGGGCCCAGCCGGTCCTCGACAAATTCGCGTCCGCGTGAGCGCGCGGGATCGGCAGCGTAGGAAGCCCTCTCCATCGGGGCGCGGGTTAGGCGGCGGCGCTATCGATGACAACGGGAACGGGTAGGGAACGCGGACCTCAAGCCTCGCCCAAGATCCACTCCGCCGCCTTCTGGGCGTGGATACGCGTGCTGTCATAGATCGGCAGGACGTTGGCATCGACATCAACCACAAGCTCGAGCTCGGTGCAGGCGAGAACGATGGCTTCGGCGCCCTCCTGCTCCTTGACCGTAATCATCGTCTTCAGCGCGCGCTCAGCGTCGCGGGTGACCTTGCCGACCATCAGCTCGTCGTAGATTATCCGGTCGAGCGCCTCGACATTGCCCATGTCGGGCGGCAGCAAGTCGATTCCGTGCGACACGAGGCGGCGGCGAAAGAAGCTCTCCGTCATGACGTTGCTGGTCCCGAACAGCGCCGCCGTGGTGACCCCGTCGGCCTTCATCTGCTCGCCGACACATTCGGCGATGTGCAGGATCGGTACCGAGACCGCCTCGGCGACGGTGTCGTAGACCTTGTGCATCGAGTTGGCGGCGATGATGATGCACTTGGCGCCGCATTTCTCGAGGCGTTTCGCGGACGCGGATAGCGTGCTCGCCGCCTTGTCCCAGCCATCCTCTTCGCGAACGGCGTAAAGCTTGGAGAAGTCGAGGCTCTCGATCAGCAGCGGAGCGCTCGAGCGGCGGTTGGTCCGCGCTTGCACGACAGTGTTGATGTGGGTGTAGTAACTCCGGGTCGAAACCCAGCTCATCCCCCCGATCAGCCCCAGCTTCCGCACGCGCTATTCCTCATGGTCTGGCGGGATCACTGAACATGTAATGGTGAATTTCACCTTACCGCGTTCGGTTCCC
>DATJHD010000232.1:0-2527 GCA_035494275.1 Croceibacterium sp. | reverse complement strand
CGACACCGACGACCAGTTGCGCCTCTTGAAGCAACTCATCACCGAGAGCGATCTCGACGAGAAGCGCTGGCCCGCCCGCCAACTCGCCGTCCTCATCGACCGCTGGAAGAACCGCGGCCTCAACCCGGGCGATCTCGATGCTGTGGAGAACGAAGCCTATGCCAACGGCAAGGGGCGCCAGATGTACGAGCGCTACCAGGCGCGGCTGAAAAGCCTCAACGCCTGCGACTTCGGCGACCTCATGCTGCACATGCTCAACATCTTCCGCCGCGAGCACGACATCCTGAGGACCTACCAGCAGCGCTTCAAGTACATCCTCGTCGACGAGTACCAGGACACCAACGCCGTCCAGTACCTGTGGCTGCGGCTGCTGGCGCAGGAGCGCAAGAACATCTGCGTGGTGGGGGACGACGACCAGTCGATCTATTCGTGGAGAGGCGCAGAAATCGCCAATATCCTGCGGTTCGAGAAGGATTTTCCCGGCGCCAAGGTCATTCGGCTGGAACAGAATTATCGCTCGACCCCGCCGATCCTCGCCGCTGCCTCGGGCCTGATCGCCGCCAACAGCGAGCGCCTCGGCAAGACGCTGTGGACCGAGCGCAGCGGCGGCGACAGGGTGCAGGTCATCGGCGTCTGGGACGCCCCCGAGGAAGCGCGACGCGTCGGCGAGGAGATCGAGCGGCTCGAACGCGAGGGCGCGCCGCTCGAAGGCGTCGCGATCCTGGTGCGGGCGCAATACCAGACGCGCGAATTCGAAGACCGTTTCATACAAATCGGCCTCAACTACCGGATTGTGGGCGGTTTCCGGTTCTACGAGCGCGCCGAAATCCGCGATGCGCTGGCTTACCTGCGGGTGATCGCCCAGCCCGCCGACGATCTTGCGTTCGAGCGCATCTACAACCAGCCCAAGCGCGGCCTCGGCGCGAAAACGCTGGAATCGATGCACCGCCACGCGCGGGCCACCAGCCTGCCGCTCGCGGCCGCGGCGCTGGAGCTTGCCGACAGCGACGAGCTTCCCGCGCGGTCCCGGAGCACGATCGCCTCGCTGATGGCACAGTTCGTGCGCTGGCGGGCCATGGCTGAAGCGGCCACGCCGTCCGACCTGCTGCGCGCCGTGCTCCAGGAAACCGGATACGAAGCGATGCTCAAGGCCGACCGCTCGGCCGAGAGCGCCGGCAGGCTCGACAACCTGGCCGAGCTTGCCCGCGCGATGGAGGATTACGAAACGCTCGGCGATTTCCTCGAGCATGTCAGCCTGATCATGGACAACGACGCGGCGGACGACGGCGAGAAGGTCACCATCATGACGATCCACGCCGCCAAGGGCCTCGAGTTCGACAACGTCTTCCTGCCCGGCTGGGAAGAAGGCGTGTTCCCCAGCCAGCGCGCGCTCGATGAAGGCGGCCTCGCCGCGCTCGAGGAGGAGCGGCGCCTGGCCTACGTCGCCATCACCCGCGCCCGGCGGCGCTGCACGATCATTCACGCGGCCAACCGGCGCATCTACGGCCAATGGACGAGCTCGATCCCGAGCCGCTTCATCGGCGAGCTGCCCGAGGATCATATCGACGTCGAAACCACGCTCACCGGAGGGGCCTCGCTATGGCGCGCGAACTGGAGCGAGCAGGAAGACCCGTTCGCCCATGTCAGCAGCTCGCGCCCCGATCGCAGCCGGGCCCGCGGGCCCGGCTGGCAGCGCGCGCTGTCCGGCGGTTATGACCCCGCGCCCAAGCGCCTCGCCGAACCCGGCCGCAACGCTGCGAGCTTCGCCGCCAAGCCGCGCAGCGACATCGCCATCGGCGAGCGCGTGTTCCACGACAAGTTCGGCTATGGCGAGGTCATCGACCAGGAGGGCAACAGGCTCGAAATCGAATTCGAGACCAGCGGCCGCAAGCGCGTGATCGACAGCTTCGTCAAGCCGGCTTGATCCTCCCCGGGAGGGGGAGGATCGCGCGACCTCTTTTCCCCCTCACCCGTTCTCCCGAGCGAACGCAAAAGCGCCCTGCCAAGCATGCCGCCAAGGCACAAAGGCCCTCGAGGATCACCGCGGCAGCAGCGACTTCAACAGGCGTCAGCAGCAGCCGTCGCGCGATCGGGGCACGAGCCATGCCCGCGACCGAGCCGGCCGCGAGGGCGTCAGCAACGATAAAGGAATTGGGTGGCCTAGGCGGCCGGCGATGCGGCCGTGCGCTTGGTGCGCCGCAGCCAGGCCTCGAACGGCCGCGCCAGTTCCCCGCTCAGCGAGCGGCTGCCGCCAGCAATACCGGTCTTGCAGCCAAGATGCTGCGCGGCGTCGTCGAAAGTGCCGAACAGCCGATCGTAGATCGAAAAGAAGCCGCCGAAGTTTTTGTCCTTCAGCACCTCGTCGTCGATGTGGTGCAGCCGGTGCGCGGCGGGCGACATCAGCCACTTGCCGACCGGCCCGAAAGTCCACGGCAGGTCGGCGTGGATGAAATAGCCCCACCAGGTGCGGATCAGCGTCGAGCCAACCACCGCCCACGCGGGAAAGCCGAGCAGGATCAGCGGAATG
>DATJHD010000231.1:0-20811 GCA_035494275.1 Croceibacterium sp. | reverse complement strand
GCTCGATCCCGACAATTGGGAAGTGAACAAGGAGGTCGCCTTCCTGACCTTCCGACAGGGCCGCATCGCGGACTCCGTACCGTACTTCGAAAAAGCCACCGCGCTGATGGAAACCGACTTCCACGATCCGACGATGCTCATCACCTGTTACGCGGCAATGAACCGGCCCGACGACCTGATGAGGGTGGCTCGCATCGCGTCGGAGCGGGCCGAGAAGGCGATCGCGCTCGATCCCGGAAATGGCTTCGCCCTCGGCTCCGGAGCCGCCGCCCTGGCGACGATCGGCGACCGCACGCGAGCGAAGGAGTGGGCCGAGCGTGCCGTGCTGATCGATCCCGACAACATCTCGATGCGCTACAACCTCGCGTGCGCGCTGGCCTACATGGGCGACGTCGAAGGGGTGAACGAGATGCTGCTGCCCTATTTCGAAAAGGTCAGCATCACCCAGTTGCAGCATTGCACGCTCGATCCGGACATGGATCCGATGCGCGAGAACCCGCGCTTTCAGGAGATGGTCGAGATGGCCGTGGCGCGGCTCGGCGTCCCGCGCAGCGCATTGCCCGGCGAGGGCCGGTTGCTCGCCAGCGCGGCGGCGGCAGAAATGAAAGCGGCCTAGGCCTTGGCTGATATCTTCATCTCCTATGCCCGCCCGAACGAACCGCTCGCCAAGCAGGCCGGCGAGGCGTTGCGCGCGGCCGGTTATGCCGTGTGGCGCGATGACGAATTGCCCGCGCACCGCGCCTACAGCGAGGTCATCGAGGAGCGGATCAAATCGGCCAAGGCGGTGCTGGTGATGTGGTCGAACGATGCCGTCCGTTCGCAGTGGGTGCGCGCCGAAGCCGACGCCGCGCGCGAACTCGGCACCCTTGTGCAAGTGAGTCTCGACGGCGTGCTGCCGCCGATGCCGTTCAATCAGATCCAGTGCGCGGATCTGTTCGGATGGACTGGCGATGTCGGCTGGCAGGGCTGGCAGAAGGTGGTCAGCAGCATCTCGTCGCTGGTCGGAAGCCCGAGCCCCTCCGCCGAGCCCGAGCCTTCGCGCGAACCGGCCCGCCGAGTCGTCATCTGCGTGCTGCCGTTCCAGAACATGAGCGGCGACGCGGAGCAGGAATACTTCTCCGACGGCATCAGCGAGGACATCATCACCGACCTGTCGAAGGTCTCCGCGCTGACGATCATCGGCCGCAACACCGCCTTCTCCTTCAAGGGCAAGCCGGTCGACATGCACACGCTCAACCGGGACCTGGGTACCACGCATGTGCTGGAAGGCAGCGTTCGCAAAGCCGGCACGCGCGTGCGGATCAACGCCCAGCTGACCGATTGCCTGACCGGCCACCAGCTTTGGGCCGACCGTTACGACCGCGATCTCGACGACATATTCGCCATCCAGGACGAAATCTCCAAGGCCATCGTCGCCGCCCTGAGGCTGCAGTTGCTGCCCAAGGAGAAGAAGGCGATCGAGCGCCGCGGGACGACCAATCCCGACGCCTACAGCGTTTACCTGCTTGCCCGCCAGCACTGGATCAATGGCAACTACGGTGACCGCCGGCGTGACGAGATGGTCGTTCGCATCTGCAAGCAGGCGACGGCGATCGACCCCGGCTATGCCGACGCCTGGGCGTTGATGGCCCTGGCCCAGGCCGAACTTCGCTTCCTGCACGGCCTTGATGAAGATGGCTTACCGGCAGCCGAGCGCGCGCTGGCGATAGATCCGGAGGTGCCGGTCGCGCTGTGCGTCAAGGCGCGCTACCTGATGCAGGACGGGAAGCTCGAAGAGGCCCAGCGACAGCTGGAAGAAGCGCTTCGCCTCGATCCCGACAGCTTCGAGGTCAATAAGGAGCTGGCCTACCTGACGTTCCGGCAGGACCGCGTGAAGGACGCCATCCCCTTCTTCGAGAAGGCGGTATCGCTGATGGAAAGCGACTATCGCTGCGCTGGCATGCTGACCACGTGCTACCAGTCGTTCGGCACGCCGGAGGACATGCAGCGTGTCGCCAAGCTCGCGATCACGCGCGCGGAAAGAGCCGTCGCGCAGGACCCGACCAATGGCACGGCGATGGCGCTCGGCGCGTGCGCTCTCGGCATTCTCGGCGAGGGCGACCGGATGCGCGAATGGGTCGCGCGCACCATGTTGCTCGATCCCGACAACGTCACGGCGCGTTACAATCTGACCTGTGCCCTCGCCCGGTTTGGAGACATCGATGGCGCGATCGGGCTGATTGGTCCATTCTTCGAACGCGCCGGGCAGATGGTCCTCAGCCACAGCGACGTCGATCCCGACCTCAATTTGCTGCGGGCCGATCCGCGCTTCCAGGCCATGCGTGCGGCGGCCGGCGCTCGCCTCGGCCTGGCGGAAAATGCCAAGGCAGCGGCGGCCGCAGGCCCGAGTAACGCAAGCGTGGCGTGATCCCACCGGGCGCTCGCAGATGAACGGATCGGCGCCGCAGCCATTGCTGGGATTCAGCGTCGGCATCGTGGGCCATCGGAGCGACCGTATCGCCGACGCGGGTCAAGTCCGCGCGCGCATCGTGGAAATCCTGCGCGCACTCGAAGAGGCGCTCGACGAGTGCGCAGCGAGCGGGTTCTACCCTGCGGGCCGCCAGCCTCTGCGCCTGGTTTCGGCGCTCGCCGAAGGGGCCGACCGGATCGCCGCGATGGCCGCGGTCGAGGCGGGGATCGAACTGGGCATCGTCTTGCCGTTCGTTCCCGCCGAATACCGCAAGGACTTCACCAACGAGGCTTCGCGCAAGCAGTTCGACGAATTGCTCGACAAGAGCACCCGCGTGTTGATCTTGGACGGCAACGGCGACGAGCGGCAGCGGGCCTACGAGGCGGCCGGCATGACGATGCTCGACAACTGCGACATTCTCATTGCGGTGTGGGACGGCGGCCCGGGACGTGGCAGGGGCGGCACGCGCGAGGTGATCGAGGAAGCCGCGCGACGGGCGATACCAGTGGTCGTCATCGATCCCGCCGGTTCCGCGGCGATGGTCCGCAGCGGCGGACCGGGCGCGCGCCCGATGCGTTTCGAGGACGTGCCTGTCTTACCGACGGCCGACCTGGCCCGTCTGGTGGCGGCCGAGGTCGGGGCCGAGCAAGGTCCCACAGGCGCGCGGGAGTGGCTGCGCCAGGCCAGCCCCCCGCGCGAACCAGTGATTCATTCCGCCTATCCGCTGCTGCTGAGGCTGGCCGGGGTCGGTTCGCCTCGCGGACGCCCCCGCTCCGCCCAGTCGCCGCCATCTGATGCGCCAAGGGACCCGCTGCGCGAGGCATTCGATTGGTGGGACGGCGTCGCCATCCGCGCGGCGCAAGCCTTCCGATCGGCCGTCATCGTCAACTTCTCGCTCGCCGCGCTGGCGGTCCTGCTGTCGGCCGCGTCGTTGCTGGCAGGGGCGGGAAAATGGCTGTTCGTGCTCGGCGAGGTCATCACGATCTTCCTGCTCCTGGCGAACACCGTTTCGGCCGGTCGCCGCCGATGGCAGGAGCGTTGGCTCGAGGCACGTGAAGTGGCCGAATTGCTAAGGGTCTGCTTGATGTTGCGCAGCGTCGGAATCGGCCGCGGGATCGCCGACCCGGGACAGGGCGGATTGCTCGGTTGGTACGCCGGCGCCTTCGCTCGCGCCGCACCGCTCGCGCATCTTGACCTTTCGGATTCCGCCGCCGCTGCCGCCCCGCTGGTCCTCGAGGTTCGCGCCCAGGCTCAATGGAATGAAGCAACCGCACGGCGCATGCACGTGGCGGCAAGGCGGATCGAGCGCTTCGGCGAAGTCCTGTTCGCCGCCGTGCTCGTAGCCGCAATCGGATGGCTGCTGCTCGACTTGTCGGCGACGCAAATGGCATCCGCGGTACGCTACGAACTCACCGCGATCACGGCCGGACTGCCCGCCATCGCGACCGCCGCCTACGGTATTCGCGTGATCCTCGATTTCGAGGGCATCGCGCAGCGTACAGGCCGCATCGGCTCCGGCCTCCACGTCTCGCTGGCCCACTGGGCTGAAGAGACACCGAGCGCGGCACGGTTGAAGGAATTCGCACGCAATGCCGCCGACATCATGCTCGGCGATATTGCCGCGTGGCGGCTGCTCACCGAAGGCCGCCGATTGACGATCCCCGGATAATCGGTCGCGGACGAGGCCCGAGCCCGGTTTTCGCCGGCCTCGCCATTAATTCGCCGGACGACGCAAGACGGACGGATCCGCGCTCTATGCCCCAGCTCTCGATACTGCCGCGCAGCCGAACAGCCGAAGCGGGCCGGACAGCATTCTGACACGAACCTATCCGAGCGCGGACAATTCAGCCTTGTCCGCTGCGCTCGCCAGGCGAACTTCGTCGTCAAATAGCATCGATTGCTCCAGTTCCGCTCCCACCGGCTCCCAGTGAGGAAGGGCCGAGTGATTGGGGTTGCCGTTGCGGGCGAAGGCGATCCAGGCATCTGCCATCTTGCCGGACAGCGCCACTGCTTTTGGACCTCCATCGGTCATGGAAGGACAGCGTTCGGCGTTCGCAAAGACGTAGGGTATCTCGGCGCAGTGAAAGGCCCGCGGACGGCCGTCGAGCACGGCCGGAACGCGCGTGAACCAGTACAGGTATGCCGGAGCGGCGTTCAGGCGGGCCTTGGCCTTGGCCTGTGCGATAGCGGCTTGCCGCACCGGCGCACTGGCGATTCTCGACCAGATGTCGAAGGGCTTTGCCCTCGGCGTCCGCGCGCGAAAGGCTCCGACAATCGTCGCGCCGCGGCCCGGGTTTGCAGCCTCGACCCTTCGCAGCAGTTCGGCTTCGGTCATGGCTTCGTATTCGGGATGGTTTATTCCGCTGGTGAACTCGTTGAGGGTGGTCCCGATTATCATTGGCACCTGAGCCGAGATTGCCGGCGCATCCGGATCGAACGGTGAGCGTGGCAGGTCTGTGCCGTCGACCACGGGGCCATACCCGAGGCGAGTGGCGAGAGACCGCACGTCGAAGCCCGGCTCGGCCACCTTGTTTTCGCGCGCCACGACCGTTTCGCTCGCCTTGCGCAGCTGCAGGTACGGCACCTCGTGTATGCGTTGGAGCGCGGACCGCGCGATATCCAGCTCAGCCAGCATGAGTGATGCAAGGCGGCGCGACTGTTCGCGCTTGCGGGCGGCGGCAAAGGATCCACTTTGGACGATGGCGCGATGAAACAGTCCCCGCGCCGCGGGCATGCCCATGAGCGTTGCAACCTTGGCCCCGCCTCCCGACTGGCCGAAAATCGTCACCCGGCCGGGATCGCCGCCGAAACTGGCGATATTCTCCCGGACCCATTGCAGGGCGGCGATGATGTCGAGCATGCCCACGTTGCCCGACTGCGCGTAGCGCTCGCCATAGGCCGAGAGATCGAGGAACCCGAGCAAGTTCAGGCGGTGGTTAAGGGTGACCACCACGACGTCGCCTCGATGGGCCAGGTTATGGCCATCGAAAGCCGGTAGGTCATTGCCCGAGCCCGCGTCGAAGCCGCCGCCATGAAGCCAGACCATGACGGGACGGTGCCCGCGGTCATTGATGCCGGGCGTCCAGACATTCACCCTGAGGCAGTCTTCCCCCTCGACGCTGTCGTTCCACTGGAAGATGAAGGCCTCTTCATCGTTAAGGCGACCTGTCCCCTTGTCCTGCGGCGCGACGAGGCCGAAGCTGCGTGAGCTTCGCACGCCGGCCCAAGGCTTCGGCGGTATCGGCGGGGCGAAGCGGTTCTCGCCCGCCGTCGTCCCTCCATAGGGGATGCCCTTGAAAGCGAAAATCGGGCCGAGGCGATAGCCTGCCACGATCCCTGCGGTCGTTTCGACAAGAGCCTTGTCTTGCCCCGCATCGACCGCAGCTTCCTCGGCGAAGGGCGCTCCGACGGCTGCCGCTGCTCGTTCGGCATGAGCGAGGGAAGCGGCACCGATGCCCGACGCGGCGCCGAGGCCCTTTAGAACTCCACGACGCCCGACGGCTATTCTTGCGCGTGAGCCCTGTGCCATCCCTCGTCCCCTCCTGCGACCGCGCGATCAGTCACGTCGTGTGATTGACGCGGCATGCGGACACTCGATCTGCGCGCTCCCACTCACTTCGCCAGGTGGGAGCGAAAGAACCTCACCATGATCGCATAGGCTTCGCGCGATTCAGGCATTTCTGAATTGTAGAAAAAGGCATGGACCATGCCGTCCCATCCGTGGAACTGCGATTCGACCCCGGCGGCGGTGAGCTTGTTGTGCGAATTGAGCGCGGCGCTGAACTCAAACGATCGCGTGCCGGTGATGAACAATGTCGGCGGAAAGCGCCGCAGGACGTCCTTTGATTGCTGCGGATAGGCGAGCGGATCTTCATCCTTGGCGTTCGCCAGATAAGCCATGCGAAACGAAGGGCGTACCTCGCCTCGATGCGGTTGAAATGGCTTCATGCCGTTCAGAGGACCGGCGGTAATCGCAGAATCCCCTTCGGACAGCGTGTTCAGCGAGGCGCAGAAGACACCAATTGCCGCGGGGTTGGGAAGCCGGTGCGCCTGGAACCATGCAATGGATTCGGCCGTGAGAATTCCTCCCGCCGAGCAACCGTAAATGCCGATATGGGAAGGTGAATAGGTCTTGAGCAGCTCGCGATAGACCGCCGCAACGTCCTCGCTCGCGGCGGGGAAGCTGTATTCCGGGCTCATCCTGTAATCGACCGAGATGACCTTGATCCGCATCAGTGCCGCGAGCGGGACCGATTCCACGAGCGACGAAGTGCGCGCGCCGGTGCTGAACCCACCGCCGTGGAGATTGACCAGGACGCGATGAGCGTTCTCGGGGGCAATACCGTTCGAAGGGGTCACGACGTCGGTCACAATCCCGGCGATGCGCTGCTCGGCAACGTCGACCTTGTACCGCTTGCGCATCGGCTCGAGGAAGCCGCGCATGATCTGGTCCTGGAATTCGCGTTGCGCCCTGATGTCCGCTGGGCCGTTGGGACTGGCGAAGGGCTTGTCGACGAGAAGATGCCGCAGATAGGCCGCGCCTTCCGCGCTCATCAGGCCCGACACCGGCACCGTCAGACCATCGACGGTTACGGTGCCGTCATCTGCGACGGAAACCGACCCGATGTTCTGCTCCGGTAACGTCGCCTGGCGCGGGGCTTGCGCCGCACAAGGCGTGCCCAGCGCCAGCGAAAGAGCGACGGCCGGCCCGATCAGCGGGTCACGCATCCGTTGGATCATCTGGTCCTCCCCCGCCGCTACGGCGCCTTCCGGCGGCCGTCGACCTGATCGATGAGATCCAGCAATCCGTCGACGATGGCAGATTCGGCGCATCCCGGCTTCAGCTGCGAAGAGACGACCTCGAAGGTGTTGTAGCCGAACGCCGCGTCGTTGGGGATGTAGCCGCTGCGGGCCATGCCATTCGTCAGCGTGGTCATCATGGTATGCTTGTAGGGTGATTCACGCTTGAAGCGCTGCGCAATGAGCGTGAACACTTCGCCGTCCACTCCGCCTATCATCGTGTCCCCTATGGCCAGCAGGCTCAGGCGAATGGCGACGGGATCAGCGTCCTCGTACACGCCAGGATAGCCCGCACGGCCCTTGTCGAGCCGCTTGCGGCCGGGGCACGTGACGGACTTTTGCGCGCCCTCGATGCGAGCCTCAACAATCGGCCGTTCAAGGCTCGCGCGCGATACGTGGAGCACCTCCTCGCCGAGAAACTGGCCCATCGAGAGGATCATTCGCTTCTGCTGCTCCATGAGGAGCGCCGTGCGGGGATCGTTCCGGTTCAGCCCCTCGCCGCCGGGCGGCATCGCGTTGCTGATGTCCTGCCCACGCTTCGCGTAATCCTTGATCCGGATGTCGCGCAGCTCGTAGGTCTGGTTGAAGTAGATGGGATTCTGGTCTCCCGCGGCGCCGTTCGAATAGACGGCCACAGCATCATCGCCGAGCGACTCCTCGATATAGTTCGAGGCGGCGCCGGGAATGTCTGCGCTGACGAGGTCGAGCGTTCCGGTGATCACGCCATGAACGGCGTAGTTATAGTATACGGCGATGGGCTTGCCATCGAGCGCGTCGAATTCGAGAACGGCGACGGTCTTGTCCGAGGGCCCATCGTAGTTGGGGCCCTCCCACCAGCGATGGGTCTTCGGATCGATGATATTGCGGTTGACGTTGATGTAGGAAACGCCGGTCCCGTAGGCAATCCGCGCGGGGCGGAGGGCAGCGACGGCCTTGCGCATCGCCTCGAAGATCCTGTCTTCGTAGCCCGCGGGGGGCGTCCACGGCACACTGTGGGTGTGGGTCGCGGTCAGCAGGAACTGATCGACGGGGATGTTGAGCTCCCGCGCGGCGCGGGCGCTCAGGTGTTCCCACAACGGGCTCGGTATGGCGCCGGCATCGACGCTCACCATCGCCGCGCGGCTGCTGCCGTTATCGACCACGATTGCGCGAGCAAAAAGGTGATCGAGAATGCCGCGGTAGTTCTTCGGCAGCTCCTTCTCGCTCGGCGTGACGTCGACCTTGGCCGCACCGGCCCTGAGCATCATGGTTTGCGCCCTGACCGGGCAGGCCGTGAGCGCGGCCAGCGCGAGCAGGGCGAGCAGCAAACGACGGATTGAGGGCGAGCCGCCCATTTGACGCACGCGTTTGGAATGTCTTGCGGGCCGGCCAGAAATTTGCGGCCAGGCTTTCGCTCGGTCGGTGGCGCTCATCCAGGACATAAGTCTTCCCCTAACCCTCGAAGTTGCAATCGATTGCCACGATTTTCGCGGCCCGTCCAGCGTGGCCAGCCCCGGCAATAGCGGATGCAAGCCGCATCAGGGTGCGGTGGCCGCTGCGCCTTGGCCTCCGGTCGACGGCAACCGATTTCCTCTTCCGTGCCCCGAGAGACTGCCCTGGCGGTCATATTGCTCTTGGCAATCCAATAGTTCACCCTTATGCAATCGATTGAAATTTGAAAGTGGGGGGAGAGGGCGCAATGGTGCGATTTCGAGGGCCTGCGGCAGCTGCAGCGATTGCCGTCGCAATGGTTTCAAGCGCGGCGCTGGCGCAGGTCGCCGAGCAGGATGGGACGGCAGATGGCAAGGCCGCCGACAAGCCGCATGACGATGGCAAGGACGGCCACAAGGACACAGCGGCCTCGGATGACACTATTGTGGTAACGGCGCAAAAGATCGGTGCGCAATCGCTGCAGAAGGTCCCGTTGGCGATCCAGGCCTTCAGCGGTGAAGAGCTGAAGGAGCGCAACATCAACTCGATCGGTGACCTCGTGACAAGCGTTCCGGGCGCCTTCGAGGGGTTCAGGCAATCGAACGGCTCGCGCTTCTACAACCTGCGCGGCAACGTCACGCAGAACGGGGATTCCCCGATCGGCTATTATCTCGACGACACGCCGTTCATCGTCACCAACTTCGGTATCGCCCCTCCGGTTCGTTTCATTGATATCCAGCGCGTCGAGGTATTGCGCGGTCCCCAGGGCACTCTCTACGGCCAGGGCTCGTCCGGCGGCGTGTTCATCTTCCACACGCGGGACCCCGACCTCGACAACATCGATTATGCATTCGAGGCGGAGAGCTCCAAGACGGTCGGGGCCGACAGCCTGAACTATGGCGCCTCGGGCGCGCTCTCGCTCCCGATCATCCGTGACCACCTCGCCGTTCGGGTCAGCGGCGGCTTCTCGCGCGATGCCGGGTGGGCCGATGCCTATTTCGGTCCCTACGACGGCACGCCGGACCAGAAGGGGGTCAACGCGGCCAAGAACGACGACATCCGCGTCGTCGCGCTCCTGCGGCCGGTCGACAACGTCAATATCCGCGCCCAGTACTGGCACTTCCGTCCGCGCCAGCACTTCACCGGCTTCACGGCCTCGGTCGATCCGCCCTATTTCGAGAATACCGCCGGGCAGGATGGCTTTTCCAACGGCAGCTTCACCCTCTGGAGCCTCACGGCGACCGTCGATTTCAAGGCGTTCACCGTCACGAGTGCGACCAGCAACCTCGAAGGCGTGTTCGGCATCCATATCCCGCTTTCGCCGTCAGGTTCGTTCTCCAGCCAGTTCCTGCCAAAGATGTTCGCCCAGGAGGTGCGGGTAAACTCCTCGACGAATGGTCCTTTGCACTGGATCGTCGGCGGCGCCTACCAGGATGGCAAGGGGCCGCAGGTCAACGCGCTGGTGCTTCCGTTCATCAACATCAACGCTGACAACAATACCCTCACCAAGAACTGGGCGCTGTTCGGCGAAGTGAGCTACGACCTGTTTGACGGCAAGCTCGTACCTCTGGTCGGCATCAGAACCTATCATGACGACCGCGCGTTCGAAGACAGCGGCGGGCGGGTGCCGACGAAAGCGAAAAAGAAGACATGGCGAGTCAACCTGTCCTATTTGCCGACCGACAACCTGACGATGTTCATCTCGGCGGCCACGGGCTTTCGGCCCGGAATCGTCCAGTCGCGCGTGCAGGTCACGTCCCTCGAACTCGCGGGTGTTCCGGCCCAGGTCGCGCTCAGCCCCGAGTCATCGAGGAACTACGAGTTCGGGCTCAAATGGCGCAACCCCGACCGCACCCTGAACCTCGGCGTAAACCTCTATCAGCTCAAGTACACCAACCTTCAGACGTCCGTCACAGGCGGGATCAACGGCGTCAACGGCTTCGCCAACTTCGGTGACGCCACGACCAAGGGCATCGATCTCGAAGTGCATTGGGACACGCCGCTCAAAGGGCTCAACCTGGGGTTCGTCGCGAACTTCAACGACAGCAAGTACGACACCGTCAACCCGGTGATCGCAGGCGCGCAGCCACTGCTTCACCCCGGATCGCGGATGCTCAACACTCTCGCCAACAATTATCGTGCGGACATCAACTACAACCGCGAGATCGCGGACGGTCTTGAGGGTTTCGGCAATCTTTCCTTGAGCCACAGCGGCGACCGGTTGCAGGCGAACGGATTGACCGCCAAGCCTTATGACCTCGTCAGCGTGACGATCGGCGTGCGCCACGGAATGTGGGAACTGGCCTTCGTCGGCGACAACCTGACCGACGAGCGGGGGCCCACGTTCCTCGGGACGAACGGGCCCCTGTCGGGCTCAGGTCCGACACCGCGGACTTTGGGCCTGCGTCTTCGTGTCACCCGCTGACGGAAGTCCAGACCGTGCCGTCTGTGCCAAGATGCCCCAGCATGATGCCAATTGCGCCTGCCAAGATCGCACTGCGGGCCAGGTGTCCCGGGGGCAAGGAAAAGTGGCGCCTGCATCGATTGGCGATCGTCTTGTTGGCATTGTCGGCACCGGTCGGCAGCACGGCCGCCGGGGCCGAGACTTCGCCCATCCACTGGATCGAGAGTTGGGGAACGGCACAGCCGCTTGGGCCGCCGCCGCCGCGGATTGCAAACAGGCCCGTAGGAGATGCGAAGGATCGCCCAACGGCGTCGCCGCCCCCCGCTTCGTCCTCGCCTTTCGTTCCGTTTCCTGGCACTCTCAAGGATCAGACAGTGCGCATGATTGTGCGCACCAGCGTCGGTGGACCTCGGTTCCGCCTTGAATTCTCCAATGCTGCAGGCGGCGAAGCGGTTACCTTCGGCTCCGTGCACGCGGCATTGGCGGGCGAGGATTCGTCGATCGTCGCCGGCAGCGATCACGCGGTGACCTTCGGCGGCAAACCGACCGTGACGCTCTTTCCGGGAGCGAAAGTGGTCAGCGATCCCGTCGAATTGGTGCTCCCGGCGCTAACGGAGGTGGCGGTCTCGATTTATGTCCCTGGCCCCACACAGGTGAACACCGTTCACGCGCTTGGTCTCAATCCCGGGTACGTCACCGCCGGCGATGCCACCAGCTCATCGAAGCTCGTCCGGCCGCAGCTCGTGCGGTCGTATTTCTGGCTCAACGGTTTGAGCGTCCCGGCGAGCGGCGAAAGCGGAGGGACGATCGTCGCGCTCGGCGATTCGATTACCGACGGCTACGCGACCACGCCCGGCGCGCACCAGGACTGGCCCGAGCTGCTGGCCGAGCGTCTCCAGGCCGATCCACGTACTCGCGGTTGGGGGGTGGTCAACACTGGCATCTCGGGCAACCGAATCCTCAAGACCGGAACCGGAGAAGCCGCCGTTCAGCGCTTTGACGGGGACGTCCTCGCCCGGCCGGGGGTCAAGTGGGTCATCCTGCTCGAGGGAATCAACGACATCAACATGTCGATCATGCCGATCATTCCTGACGAAGAGCATGTGACCGCCGGCCAGATCATTGCCGGGCTGGATCAGCTGATCGAGCGCGCGCACCTGCACGGGATCAACGTGGCAGGGGGCACCGTGATGGCAACCAAAGGGCTGCCCTTCTACAACGAGAAGGGCAAAGCCATGTGGCAGCAGGTCAACGAGTGGATTCGCACGAGCGGCCGGTTCGACGCGGTGATCGATTTCGACGCGATCACACGCGATCCCTCGGACCATCTGCGCATCAACCCGGCCTTCGATCCAGGCGATCACGTCCATCCCAACGACGCGGGCAATCGGGCGATGGCGAAAGCAATCGATCTCGACATCTTCCGCTAGGCCGGATTTCAGCAGAGGGAGTAACATCATGGGCGGGCAAGGCGACAGGACCGTCTCGACGCGCTTTCTGAAGCTGCTGATCTTCCTGATGTTCGCGACATTCGCGATGACGACGGATTCAGTCGGCACGATCATCCCGGCCGTCATCCGCGAGTTCGATCTTGGCATGACGGCTGCGGGCTCGTTCCACTATGCATCCATGGCGGGGATCGGACTTTCGGCGATCCTGCTCGGCTTTCTGGCCGACCGCATGGGGCGCAAGGGGGCGATACTGCTGGGGCTTGTCCTGTTCTGCGCCACATCGGCAATGTTCGCGGCGGGCAACAGCTTCGGCATGTTCGTGACACTGCTGTTCATCTCAGGGATCGGCATCGGCATCTTCAAGTCGGGCGCCCTGGCGCTGATCGGTGACGTATCGACCTCGACGCGCGATCACTCCTCCAACATGAACCTGGTCGAGGGCTTCTTCGGTGTCGGCGCGATCGTCGGGCCCGCGCTGGTGACGCTCCTGCTGGAAAGCGGCACGAGCTGGAAATGGCTCTATCTCGTTGCGGCGGCGCTTTGCGCGCTTCTCATCGTGGGGACGGCGTCGGCGCCGTTTCCCCGCTTTTTGCGGCCCGTAGAAGAGAAAGCGGACCCGGGAGACGCGATCCGGATGCTGAAGGATCCGTTCGCCCTTTTTTTCGCAACCTTGCTCATGCTTTACGTGGCGGCTGAGGCGGCGATCTACGTCTGGGCGCCTACCTATTTCGCGGGCTACAGCGGCCCTTACGCCGCGATTGCGGCCTTTGCGGTATCGATCTTCTTTATTCTGCGCGCCGCGGGCCGGTTCTTCGGGGCTTGGCTCCTGTCGCATTTGCACTGGACGATGGTGCTGGCGATCTGCAGCAGCTCGATGGCGCTGCTTTTCTGGATCGGTGTCGCCGGTGGACGCCCCGTGGCGGTGTTTGCCCTTCCGGCGACCGGCTTGTTCATGTCGGTGCTCTATCCGACGATCAACTCGACCGGCATCAGTTGCTTCGACAAGAGCCGGCATGGCTCGATCGCAGGATTCTTGCTGTTCTTCACCGCCGTGGGAGCGGTTGTCGCGCCCCTGGCGATGGGCGCGATGGGTGATTTGATGGGCAACAGCGACTACAGCATGGCGCTGGGCGGTGCCTTCGCGACGCTGCTTGCGGCGCTGTGCCTTTGGAATCTGGTGCGCCAGCCCATTGCCGCAAAGCTGGCCGAACGAAACAGCCAGGATTACGGCGCCACCGAATTCGACGAAGGGGCGGTGCGCTCGGTCTCGTGAGGACCATACCGCAAGAGTTTCGCCCAACGCTTAGTCGATTGACGCCGGCGAGCGACGCATGCGAGGTCCAGCATAGGGGTGAGCGGTAGCTCGACAGGAGGCAACTTGTCCAAGAAGGTTCGCACGATCTACGACCTCGCCGAACTGGCGGGCGTCTCGGCGGCGACCGTATCGCGTGCGCTTGCCGGCAAGGAAGTCGTCAGCACCAGGACAGCCGAGCGCATTCGGAAGCTCGCCGCGGCGCACGGTTTCCAGCCAAGCCCCACCGCCCGCAACCTTCGCACGCGCAAACGCGGGGCCATTGGCGTGGTCATCCCGCTCGGGCACGAGCGCCGGCAGCATATCTCCGATCCGTTCTTCATGACCCTGATCGGCTGTCTCGCCGACGAATTGACCGAACGCGGGTTCGACCTCGTTCTCTCCCGCGTGATCCCGGACCGCGACGACTGGTTGCAGAAGATGATCGATGCGGACCGAGTGGACGGCTTCATCGTCATCGGCCAGTCCGATCAATCCAAGGTGCTCGACGCCGCCGCCAAGCTTTACCTGCCGATGGTTGCGTGGGGCGCTTTCGTGCAGGGCCAGGTCCACTGCTCGGTCGGCACCGACAACTATCTGGGCGGAAGGTTGGCGACGCAGCACCTGATCGAGCGCGGCTGCAAGAGTATTGCCTTTCTCGGAGACACCAAGGCGATCGAGCTTTCGCTGAGGTTCGAAGGCGCGCGAGCGGCCGTTGCCGAAGCGGGCGGCACCGTCGAACTGATCGAGATCCCGACGCATCTTGCGGCGGAGCTCAGCGGTGCCGACATCGCCTCCTTCCTGGATAATGCCGAAAAGATGCCGGACGGCTTCTTCGCCGCTTCCGACATGATCGCGCTCACGGCAATCCAGGTTCTCACAGGTCGTGGACTGTCGGTTCCCCACGACGTCCGCGTGATCGGCTACGATGACCTCGCAATCGCCACGAGCAGCGTTCCGCCGCTCAGCACCATTCGCCAGGACATCGCCAGCGGCGCCGCGCACCTCGTCGAGAACCTGTTCAAGCGCATCGACGGCAAGCCCACCGGCTCGGTCGTGCTCAACCCCGAGCTGATCGTCCGGTCTTCGACGTAAATGCGTCCTGGCCGTCGAACCGAAAAAAGCGGCAGCAGCATAGTGCAATCGATTGCGCAATCCCTTCGCAGTCAGTATCAGGATCGGGCGAGCCTGGTGGTGGGCTCGGGTGGGCCGCGTCCTGCGGGCATTGGCGGGCGAACGCTTTACTAACGTCGATAGTTGCGAGGCATAGGACATTGGTTGAGCCGCAATTCGCGAAGCCTTCCGACACGCTGGGCGAAGCGGGGACTTCGATTTGGACCGCTGAACAAGTCGGCAGGATCGCTCTTGGTCCCGGGCACGTTGCCCCGCTGATCCGCGAAGCGGATTTCGCGCGCATTTCGCCGCAACTCGACGTCTGGGACGCATGGCCGCTCCAGGACCCCGGCGGCCGGGCGATCGAGTTGGGCGCGGGCCGCACCTTGTGGATGGCCCTCGCCGCCCCGCGGAGGTCCGATCCCGACGAACGCCATGGCCTGGCGAGGATCCACCTGTTCCAGCGGGACGCCGCGGGCTGGCATCACCTGGGCCCGGCGCTCCCGCGCGACTTTTCCCCCGGCAGCAGGGAATGGTCGGGTTGTGCGGTTGCCGATGACGACGGGTGTGCCCTCACGCTCTATTTCACCGCAACCGGAGAGCGCGGCGAGCCCGAGCTGACGTTCAAGCAGCGGCTGTTCAGCGCCCGCGCCACGATTCTTCGTGACGACGCCGTTCTCGGTCTTGCCGAATGGCGCGATCTTGCCGAGGTCGTCGAACGCGAGCCTCGCTGGTACATGGCGAGCGATGCCGGCACCGGACGCGTCGGCACGATCAAGGCATTCCGCGATCCGGCATACTTTAGAGATCCGCGCACCGCAAAGCACTACCTGCTTTTTGCGGCCTCTTCGGCGGCCAGTTCATCGGCGTTCAATGGTGTGGTTGGCGCGGCCGTCTCGGGCGGACCGCGCTCCGAGCGCTGGAGAATACTGCCTCCATTGTTAAGCGCCGACGGCTTGAACAACGAACTCGAGCGGCCGCACGTCGTCAGGCATCGCGACTTGTACTATCTGTTCTGGTCAACCCAATCGCACGTGTTCGACCCCGAAGGGCCGATCGGCCCGACTGGCCTCTACGGCATGGTGTCCGACCGCATCGACGGCGGTTGGCAGCCGCTCAATAACAGCGGGCTGGTCTTCGCCAATCCTCCAGAAGCGGCGGCCCAGGCCTACAGCTGGCTGGTCCTGGGCGACCTTTCTGTGATCAGTTTCGTCGACAACTGGGGGCAGAAGCCCGCGGCGATGCCGCGCCGCTTCGGCGGCAGTTTCGCGCCCACCCTGCGGCTGCGGCTGGACGGAGCCGAAGCCGCGCTCGAGCTCTGATGGAGGCCGGCCCCTACTTCGCCGGCGTTGAACTTGGCGGCACCAAGTCGATTGCCTTGCTCGCTCAGGGGCGGAAAGTGGTCCAACAGTCCAGGATTCTTACGACTACACCGCAGGAAACCTTGCGAGCCATTTCCGACCAACTCCTCGCCTGGCGGGAAGAGGTGGAGTTCGCCGGCCTCGGAATCGCTTCGTTCGGCCCTATCGAGCTCGCACCGCGAGCCGCCCGCTACGGGCATATGCTGCGGACGCCGAAGGCGGGCTGGCAAGATGCCGGCATCGCCCAGGCCCTGACGAGCGGTCTCGACTGCCCGTGGAAGATCGATACCGATGTGAATGCGGCCGCGCTGGCGGAATATCGCTGGGGTGCCGGCGTTGGCCTCGACAGCGTCTGTTACGTGACGATCGGCACCGGCGTGGGCGGTGGACTGGTTATCGAAGGAATGCCCGTTCATGGCGCCTTGCATCCGGAGATGGGCCATCTAAGGCTACGCCGCGCGCCAGGCGACGCCTTCCCCGGCGCGTGCCCCTTCCATGGCGATTGTATCGAAGGCCTTGTTTCCGGCCCGGCGCTGGCAGCCCGCATGAGCTGCGACCCGGCGGAGGTGCCTGACGACGATGAGCGCTGGCAAGCCGTCGCTTGCGACCTCGCGGAACTGGCCTGCGCGGTGCTGCTCGTGACGGCCGCGCAGCGCATCCTGATCGGCGGAGGAGTCGGAATGGCTCGCGCTTCGCTCCTGCCGTCCGTGCGGAGGGAAGCTGTCGCGCGGCTGGGTGGATATCTTCCGTTCTTCGACGACGATTCGGCCGAGGAGATCATCCGCGCGCCGATGCTCGGCCATGAGGCGGGGCCGCTGGGCGCTATCGCGCTGGGCCACGCCGCGGCCGGAGAACTATTCTGACATCCTTCGGTGAGGTCAGATCACGACCCGCTCGCCGAACGCACGCCGCAGAGCATTGAGCTTCGCCTTCGTGAACTGCCGAGCCAAGGTCGTGTCGGGAGCAACCCGGTCAAAACCGTGGAAGGCGCGCGGAACGACCAGCAATTCGGTGGGGACATCGGCCAACGTCAGCCTGCGGGCATAGGCCATGTCCTCGGCGGCGAAGAGGTCGACGCCGCCGACGCCGATGAACGCAGGCGGGAGCCCGGCCAGGTTCTGCAACCTCGCCGGGACGGCGGCAACCGGAACGTTGGATCCTCCCGGTTCCATGCCGAGAAACGATTGCCAGCCGAAGCGATTTTCCGGAGGGCTCCAGCCCACGGTCGCGATATGCGGCGGGACGGGCGCGCCGCTTCCGGTGCGGTCATCGAGCATCGGATAAACCAGCGCCTGGAACGCCAGGGGAACCTCGCCACGGTCGCGCGCGCGGATGGCGAGAATGGCCGCATGGCCGCCGCCGGCGCTTTCTCCCATCACGGCAATGCGTCCGCGATCAGCACCCAGCTCGTCGGCCTGGGCGTACAACCATTTGAGGCCGGCATAAGTGTCTTCGGTCGAGCCGGTGTAGCGGGTTTCCGGCGCCAGACGGTATTCGACGGTCACGATAACGCAATCGAGCGCGCGAGCGGTTTCCTGCAAATACCGCAGCTCGGTCTTCGCTGCACCGACGATGAAGCCCCCGCCGTGGATGTGGAGGATCGCGGGACGGCGTTTCGCGGCATCCGCGTTGACCACGTAGACGGTAACCTCTGGCAGCGTGCCCTGCGCAGCTACGCGTCGCTCGGCGACCGTGACATCGTTCAGCAGCGTAACCTTCGGCGCGCCGGCGTCGGGGGGCGCTCGGCGCAGGGTCGCTGCACTGATCGGCGGCATGCCCATCTCGAGCATTCGGCGTGCGGCGGGTCGCAACTCGGGATCTATGGGAGCGAGCCGTGCGTCGATCGAGTTGCTGCTGCCGGCTTGAATTGCAGGCGCATCCCCAGCCCTGGCGGCAATGCCGCGGCCGGCCACCGCAAAGGCGACGGCAGCCCCCCCGAGGCCGGCAAATTGTCTCCTGCTCAAATTCATCTTCACTCTCTCCCGTCCGGAATTTGCGGTCAGCCTGCGTGGCTCTCCATCCAGTTCGCAAACAGGTTCACCCACTCGCCATTGGGCTGACTTCGCCTTCCGGTTCCGAAGCCGTGGCCCCCGCGCTCGAAGAAATGGGCTTCGACGGGCCTTCGTGCGCCACGCAGCGCGCCCATCATCAAGAGGCTGTTCTCGAGCGGCACGGCAGGATCGTCCATCGCGTGCACGATGAAGGTGGGCGGCGTGGCCTCGCTCACGTGAAGATCCGGCGAGCGGCGCACGATGCTGAGCATCGATGGATTGGGTCCCAGCAGGCGAAGCGTGGATTCCGCATGCCCGATCCCTTCCGTCTGGCTGATCACTGGATAGATCAATCCGGCCGCACGCGGCCGGGCGGACAAGGTGTCGGCCGCATCGCGCAGGTCGTAGACCTTTTCATCAAAGCCCGTTTCGAGCGAGGCGGCGAGGTGGCCGCCGGCCGAGAAGCCGACGGTGTAGATCTGCTCGGGATCGCAGCCGTAGTCGCGCGAGTGCGCGCGGATCAGGCGAACGGCGCGCTGCGCGTCCTGCAGCGGCACATCCTCGCGCTTGCCCCATCCTTCGCCGGGGAGCCGGTAAACCAGCACGAAGACGGTATAGCCGCGGGCCGTCATGTCGTTGGCCACGTCGACTCCTTCATTCGCGATCGAAACGAAAGTGTACGCGCCGCCCGGAATGGCGAGGAGGCTGCGCCCGTTGGGCTTCTTCGGACGAAACACCCGCATGAACGGATGCTCGACATTGCGCAGGAAGATCGGCGGCGCTCCTTCGGCAGGCGCCTGGGGGCGGAAGCCGCCGTTGGGTGCCGCGCCGACCCACAGCGGAATCATGGGCGCCGCGTTCCAGGCATCGAGAGGTCCAGCTGGCAGCCGCGGCTGTGCGCCAGCCCGCCCGGCGCCCAACGCCGTCATCAGCCCACCGGTTGCGAACAGGAAGCTCCTTCGCTCAAGCGCAGCGTGTTGTGCTGTGCGACGTTCCTCCACGGGCCTCTCCCCTTCAGCTGGTGGACTGCTTGCACTCGAGCTTAGGTGGAGATCGAACCGCATGCAACCGATTGCACCTTCGATCCGGCAAACGATCCCTGGGCCGTGACGGAAGCTGCCGGGCCTTCGGATCTGCCGGTCGCGCGGGTCGACCGGCAGTGCCGCCCGCAGCGCGGCTCAGCCGGCACCAGCGTGAATTATCGACAGCTTCCGATCTGGGAGGACGGCGCAAAACCGGGATCTGCCGTGCAGTAGCGTCGCCAAATCAAGGACATCCGCCCCAGATTGGCCTCAATCGATTGTAGCGATCAGCCTTCAGGCTCCGTCTTGTCACTCGATAAGCCTAGTGATAAACCGATAGCAATCGATTGCAAGAATGCGCTCGAAAACCAGGGAGAGGTCTGATGTCGATACGTGCGCTGACGCCGAGCGTCCTCCATTTCTCCTGGCCGACGAGCCGTCGTCCGGTTGATCATCGGATGCGACTTCTGTCGACGGCTTCCCTGGCGACGATCATGCTTGCTGCGGCGATCGTGACGTCACCCGCCAGGGCGGAGGATGCCTCCTCGGCAGCTCCTGCGGCGGCCGATACCGAGACGGGCACCGGCACGAAAGAAGCTGGCGCTCAGGCCGACAATGCCCCGTCCCCTTCGAAGTCGGATGAGATCGTTGTCACGGCGCTCAAGACCGGTGCCCAGCAAGTCGACAAGGTTCCGGTCGCCATCCAGGCGTTCTCGGAAAAGACGCTGAACGATCGCGACGTGCGCAACGGTTCCGACCTTATCCAGCTGATTCCGGGCGCGTCGCAGACCCAGGAGATCGGCGCCGGCTACAGGATCTTCGCCTTCCGCGGATCGGGTGCAGGCGGCCCCATCGGCGACGGGATGATCGGTTATTATCTCGATGACACCCCGTTCGGCATTCCGAACAACCAGAGCGCGCCGCCGCTTGAGTATTTCGACATCGAACGTGTCGAGGTCCTGCGTGGCCCCCAGGGCACGCTCTACGGGCAGGGATCGATGGGCGGCACAATCATCTATCGAACCAAGAATCCCGATCTCGAAAAGGTCACCTTTGACGGCGACTTCGAACTTTCGACCACCCGTGACGCGGGCAACCTGAATTATCGCGCCGCCGGAGCCGTGTCGGCGCCGCTTGTCACGGACAAGCTGGCGGTCAGGCTGAGCGCTGCCTACGACTACCTCGCCGGCTACAATGATATCTATGCGGGCGCCCCGGTCGGGCAACCGGCCAAGACGGACGCGAACAACGTGGTTTCGAAGAACTTCCAGGCCGTCGTGCTCTGGCATCCGGTAGAGCGCGCGACGGTTCGCATGCGCGCGTGGCATTTCAGCACGAACGAAGATTACCTCAACGTCATGAACTCGGTCGATCCACCGTACGCCGCCTACCAGGGGAACGTGCAAGGATACGACCGGCGCAGCGCGAACTATTTCTCGAACACGATCACCTATGACTTTGACGGTCTCACCGTAACCAACGCCACCGCATACCAGCAGTCGCGCCCCGGTGGCTTTGC
>DATJHD010000230.1:0-25010 GCA_035494275.1 Croceibacterium sp. | reverse complement strand
GAGGACGGGAATTGCGTCCTCCACCGCCCCTCCGGTGAAATAACCGAGCAGACCCCACTCGAAGATGGAATCGACCGGCACCTCGACATCGATGAGGTGCTGGCCCTTGCGGAACTCGTCCCTGTGAAAGCCCCAGTTGGGTACGCGCTTGGCGAGCATCGCCGAGCTGGTCGATTCACGCCCCTCGCAATTGGTTCGCCCGCCGACGACCGAGTTGCACAGGACCACCGCGCTCGATTCCATCCAGGCGCAATGCTCGCCCATCACCGGCATGTTTCCGGCAAGATACGGGGTGCAGGTCTTCAGGACCTGGATGCCGTGGCCCGCGACCTCGCGCTCGTCCGCCTGGAAATTGGCGAAGGCCTCCTCGCTCATCCCCTGGTCGCGCCAGAGCTCGGGGTCCATGCCGCCCTGGAGATGGCAGGCGAAGCCGCTGATCCGCGGCACGTCCACCGCCTCGTCGGAATCGAGGTCGAAGCGCGAGAACACAGCGCGGTAATCGCCGCCGTCCTCGGCGTAGTAATCCTTGATCCACTTGGGAGACGACCCGGGCACGCCGGCGATGTTGTCGGTATAGACGAAATCTTCCGCGCCGAGCGCCTCTCCGTAGCGAATGAGGAGGTCCATGGCCTTGGCGACCGCCGCTCCGTGCGCGCCGTCGCGCATCGCCTTTTCTTCGTCGGTCAATCGCATGGTCATCGCCTACTCCTCTTCGGGCACCAGCACGCCGCCTGTCGACATGTCGCGCACATCATGACGGAAGGTGTCGAGATAGCCCGTCGCCTCGGTCTTCCAGCCCGGGCCGTTCCGGCGGGCCAGTTCATCAGGCGGCACGTTCACGTCGATGCTGCGCTTCTCGACGCTGATGGTGATCACGTCGCCATCGCGGATCTTGCCGATGGGGCCGCCGGTTGCCGCCTCGGGATGCACTTCGGCCACCGTCAGGCCCTTGAGGCACAGGCCCGAAAGCTGCCCGTCGGTGACGAAAGCGGTGGTCTTGGCAAGGCCGGCCGCGTCGAGCGCGAACAGGATCACGCTGGCGCTGCCGCCCATTGCCGGGCCGCCTTTCAAGCCCTGGTTGCGGGCGACGACCACGTCGCCGGGCTGCACCACCTTGTCCTCGATCGCCTGCATGCATTCGGCCGTGCTTTCGAACACGCGCGCGGGGCCGGTAAACTCTTCGGGTCTTGAACCGTCGCGGATGCCGAGGCGCACGACCGCGGTTTCCGCAAAGCTCCCCGAGAGGATGGCGATGCTCGGGCCCGGCCCGACGGGGTCGTCGAGGCCGTGGATCGTGTCGGGGCCGGGAATTTCGTAACCTTCAAGGTTCTCGGCGAGAGTCTTCCCGGTGCAGGTAAGCGCGCTCGTGTCGATGCGGCTTTCGAGGCGTTTGAGCACCGCCTTCGCCCCGCCGGCGTCTTCGAACTGCTCGATCCGCACGTCACCGGTCGGGCGAACGGCGGAAAGGACGGGCACGTCGCTCATCTCTTCCCACAGCGCGAACACGTCGAGACCGTTGTGTGCCTCGATCGCCACGGCCTGGAGGTGCTTGATCGCGTTGATCGAGCCCGACACGGCGAGCACCGTCGCAATAGCGTTGCGGAAGGCGCCTTCTCTAAGGATTTGCCGGGGACGCAAGTCCTCGTGGACCATCTCGACGATCCGCCGCGCCGCCGCGCGCGCGTTCGCCTGCATCTTCGGGCTGTTCGCGCGCACCGGAGCGTGGCCGGGCAGGCACATGCCGAGCGCCTCGACCGTGGAGTGCATGGTATTGGCCGTCGCCATGCCGGCGCACACGCCGGGGCCCATGATCGCGTTCTCGGCCATCGCGGCGATGGGAAACTTGGGTTCGCGCCCGAACCGCTCGCCGATCGTCCCCGACCACACGTCCTCGACGTCGACCGGCTCGCCATCGATTTCGCCCGCCGGCTGATAGCCGCCGATGACGAGGATCGTCGGGATGTTGAGCCTCGCGGCCGCCATGAGGTGCCCGGGCGGGGTCTTGTCGCAGCTCGTCAAGCAAATCATCCCGTCGAGCAGCGCGGCCTCGACCTGGACCTCGATATCGTTCGCGATGATGTCGCGCCCGGCAAGGATGTAGCTGCCGGCCTTGGCCGCGCCGGTGATGAAATCCGACGGCGCGGCGGTGCGCACCTCGAACGGCACGCCGCCCGCGGCGCGGATCTCTTCCTTCACTATTCCAGCGATGCCGTCGAGGTGGGCGTAGCAGATCGCAAGCTCGCTCGAGCTGTTGACGACGGCGATCTTCGGCTTCTCCATGTCTTCCTGGGAGAGGCCGAGCGCCTTCCAGTTGGCGCGACGGCTGGGGGAGTTGGCGGCGAGGCTGCGCAGCGTCATGGGGCGACCTTTCTTCAAAAATATTCGTCGCGCTGGATCGGCAGCGAGTTCAGCCGCTTCACGGGGACGCGAATGTACTACGATTGGCGAGGTGGGAGAACAGGCAGGCTCTTGCGTGGGCCCCTTGCCCTCCCACCCCCGGGGGGTCCTTTTTAGAAGTTTGCGCGAATTCCGCCCTTGAAGAAGCGCCCGACCGGATTGAACAGCACGTTGTTGCCGCTGCCGTTCGCGCCGGGGAAGCGCGGCGGGTCTTCATCGAATACGTTGTCGACGCCGAGGTAGAGCTCAAGCCCCTTCGTCCAGGCCGGGTGCAGCCGCACGGTCGCGAGAAGGTCGATGAAGATGCGCGACGGCACCGAGTTGGTGTTCACGCTGTTCGGATTCGACAGCGAGAAGTTGGGATCGCCAGGCTCGACGAAGGTCGGATAGAAGAAGCCCTTGTTGATCCACCGCGCGTGCGTCGACAACGAGAACCTCTCCCCCAGGTCGAGCCGCGCCGTGGCGTCGACCGTCCAGTCCGGAATGCCCGCCGGCGTGCCGCCACGAAGGCCCGTCTGCCCGGCCCGATCGGTCGGTCCGACAGCGTCGATCGTGATCAGGTCCTTGACGTAGTTCGCAAGCACCACGAACGAGAGCTTGTTGTCGCCGCCGAGCGGCTGATTGTAATTCAATTCGAAATCGATCCCGCGCGCGATCAGCTGGTTCACGTTCTGGATCGTGTCCCTGATATTGGTCACGTTGTTGTTGGCGTCGCGCGTGATCAGCGAACAGCTCAGCGGATCGCCGGCGACGCAGCGATTGACGATATTCTGCTGGCCGAGCGTGCTGATCGCATCCTTGATGTTGATGTCGTACCAGTCGACCGAGGCGCGGAACCGGCCGAGGAAACCGCCTGTCGGCTGCAGGACCACGCCCGCGGTAAAGGTGTCCGCCTTCTCGGGCCGCAGGTTCGGGTTGGAGCCCGTGGTGATCGGCACGATCACCTGGACGCCGCCGTTGCCCGTATCGGTGAGGATGCCGGTGCCGGTGGTCTGCGGTCCGAACAGCTCGGACACGTTCGGCGCCCTGATGTCGCGCGAGCGGGTGACCCTAAAACGGATTGCGTCGATCGGCTCCCAGACGCCGCCGAACTTCCAGGTCGTCGCATTGACGGTGCTGCCGGGCTGGAAATCGCTCGAGCGCTTGTAATGGGTCCGCCGCGCCGCGCCGTTGAGGCTGAGCTCGCGGGTGAACGACAGGTCTCTCAGGATCGGCACCTCAACCTCGCCGTAGACCTCGCTGACCTGGATCTGGCCGGAAATGACCGATCCGTTGCCGGTGTTGAAGAAGCCGCCGACGCGGGAGATCGCGTCGGTGTTGCCCTTGACGTCGTCGCTGCGATACTCGGCGCCGACCGCGACGCCGAGCGGACCTGCCGGCAGGTTTACGAGGTCGCCGGAAAGGTTCGCGGCGACCACGTGCTCGTTGGTGACATTGGTCTGGAAGCCGGACCCCGTCACGTAGGCTTTCGCCGCCGAGAAGGTCGAGCCGTTGGCGTAGCCGAAGGGATTAAGCGGCACGCACGCCGGATCGTCGTTCGCCGGGTTGGCATCGGCGTTGATGCGGCAGACCGGCTGCCCGTTGAGCGTGGTCGCGTCGAGGGCGTTTTTGATGTTGGCCGTGATCGTGTTGTTGGTGAGGTCGCCGCGGAAGCTGTTGCGGCCGTACTGGTAGTACATGTCGGCGCTCCAGCTGCCGCCGATCTCGTACTTGGCCGAGGTGACGACACGGAACAGGTTGTCCTTCACGTGGATCTGCGTCGGGCCGATGTCGTCGAAGCCCTTGCCGAGCGTGAAGCTGGTGAGGCCGCTGTTGGCAAGGATGGTCGGGATATCGAGGGTCGGATCGCTCGAGCGCGGCAGGAACGGGTTGTCCGCCCGGATCACAATCGCGTTGCTGCGGTAGGCGCTGCTGCGATGGCGACCCTCGCTCTTGCCGACGTTGACGCCGACCTCGAAGGTCAAGTCCGACGTTGCGTCCCAGGTGAGGTACCCCATGGTACTGTAGCGCTGCGACGGGGAGACGATGGGGAAATCGAAATAGGGGTTGTTCTCCGCCGGGCCGCCGCCTTCGCCGCCAGCCATCCAGATCGAATTGACGAGCGAGCCGAACTGGAAGCGGCGCGGCGTCCCGTCGGCATTGAAGGTGATGCCGTCGATCGCCCTTAAGAGCGGCACGTCGCGCCCGACGAACGCGCTCGAGGGAGGCGTCGTCACGCCGTTGAACGTCGCGCTCCAGGTGTTGGCGTTGGGCAGGATGTTGCTCGCCGGGATCGTCGGCACCTGGCCGGGCGCGAGCGGATTGCGGCCGACGATGATGAGGCCGTTGGCGCACCAGTCGCGCTCGCGGCAGGCGCCGACGCCGTTCGACTTTTCCCATTCCCCGCCGACGACGAGGTGCAGGTTGGAGCCGACCTGCCAGCCGGCTTCGGCCCCGAACTGGCGGGTGAAATCGTCGTTCTTGTCGGTGACGCCGAGCTCGGCGTTGAACTTGTAACCGGTGTACTTCTTGTCGATCAAAAGGTTGACCACGCCGGCGACCGCGTCGGAGCCGTACACGGCCGAAGCGCCGCCGGTGACCACCTCGGCGCGCGACAGCATGATCGAGGGGACCATGTTGGTGTCGACCGTGGCCTGGGTCGTTGCCGGCACGAAACGCTTGCCGTCGACAAGCGTCAGAGTCCTGACGGCGCCGAGGCCGCGCAAGTCGAGGACGCGCCCGCCGATGTTCTGGCCCGGCCCCGCGTTGAGGCCCGAGGTTGCCGGCGTCGACGACGCGCGGAACTGGGGCAATTCGTTCAAGGCGTCGCCAACGTTTGTGAGTCCGCGATCCTTCAGCCGCTCGGCCCCCAGGATCGTGACCGGCGTCGGCCGGTCGAAATTCGACTGGATGCGCGAGCCGGTGACGACGATCCCCTGGTCCGAGCTGTCGCTCGCCGTCGCGGCGGGAGGGCTCGCCTGCGCCGCGTCGGCGGGCGGCGGGGTGCTCGCGTCCTGCGCGAAGGCGGGGCCAAAACCGACCGCGCCGGTGGCGATCGCCACGGCCAAAGTCGAAACGCGTACGCTCTTGATGGAAACCGACATGGTCTGCTCTCTCTCCCTGCGGATCGCCTTATCACTGGTTCGATCTCGCACTTTGGGCTAGGCCAACGACTGTGTGTCGAGAATAGCGCTTATCGCGACGCCACCATTCTCGAATCGAGAACGATGGATAACCTATTAAACGTCAGGACTTTTGTCGCCGCTGCTCGCCTGGGAAGCTTCGCGGCTGCCGCGCGTTCGCTGGCGATTTCGCCCTCGGTGGTGTCCAAAAGGATCAATCAGCTCGAGCACGAGTTCCGCGCGAGTCTGTTCCATCGCTCCACCCGGGACCTCCACCTGACGGAGGACGGGACGCGTCTGCTTCCCCGCTGCATCAAGCTGCTCGCCGAATACGACGAGATGCGCGACGTCGCCTCGGCCGCCGAGATTTCTGGGCTGCTGCGGATCGAGGCGCCAGGGTCGGTGACCGCGCTGATCCTGGGGCCCATCCTGTGCGACTTCCTCGCCGAATACCCCGCGATCGACCTCGACCTGAGATTGACCGATCGCCTCGACAATCCGCTCGCCCGCAACTGCGACCTGACGATCGGGACGCGGCCATCGACCGACGAGAACGTCCGCGATTACCCGCTGATGCCCTATCCGTGCGCGGCCTACGCCAGCGACACGTACATCGCGGCGCGGGGGAGCCCCAATCACCCCGGCGACCTCAGGGGACACGATTGCCTCGTGTCGCTGCTTCACGGAAAGACCTGGCATTTTTACAGCGACGAGGGCGATGTCGCGCTCACCGTGCGGCCGCGCCTTTCGGTCAACGACACGATCATCCTGCGCGAAGCGGTAAGGCGGGGCCTCGGCATCGCGATCTTGCCCTCGTTCTTTGCCGACGAAGACCTCGCCGATGGATCGCTTCGCCGCGTGCTCGCCGGCTTCCGGCCGCCGCCGATGTGGCTGAAGGCACAGATCCCGACGCAAAAGGCCGCCAAGCCGAGCGTGAGCGCCCTGCTCGAGTTTCTAAGGAGCCGGCTCCCGGGTTCGCCCGAGAAAGGAGCGAATGGCTTTCGCGCGCCGGCGCGGGACGTGCCCGCTGGCCCCGAGCGGCGAGCAAGCACCCCATCGCTCGAAGACCTGCCGCAGCAAGCCGGCTGAAATCCGTCCGCCTCCCGGTTCGCCAAGGCTCGCGCCGCAAAGCACAATATTTGCATAAGTCAAATGGTTGCGAAGCGTCGGTGTGACACAAATTGCTACATTTTTGGCCGTTGTATAGCCTGCCCTCGTCCGCTTTGAGCCTCGGTAACCAGCGTTACCAAGTCATCCCGGAGCAGTGAGAAGACCTCCTCAATCAACCGCGTTCGAAGACGGGCGCTTGCGCGACGCGCTCTTGCTGCTCGATCGGCTGCAGCCGGCGCTGAGGGCGCGCCATCGCGCATCGACGATCGACATCGTGCGACAAGTCGTGGCGCTTGGCGCTCCGCTCGGCCAGCAATGGCAGGCGCTCGCTGACCTGGCGCTCCAGCACGGCGAGCTCGCGCTAGCGCGACAGGCCATGGATCGCTTCGTCGACGCCGACCAGGGCTCGCCCGCGGCGCTCTACCGCAAGGCCTTGCTGCTCGAACAATGCGGCGACGTCGCGGCGGCGCACGCGCTCTTGTGCGAACTTCCCGAAGATTTGCCCGACGCGGCCGCGAATGCCTATTCGAGGGGCACGCTCGCCTTGTTCTTGGGAGACATGGGCGAAGCGAGGACGCAGCTCGAACGGGCGACCCGGCTGCGCCCCGAGGCGGGCGTGCCCTGGCTGATGCTCGCAACCTCGCTCGACATGGCCCAAGAGCCCGACCTTGCCGAACGCCTTCTTTCCGCCGAGCGCCGGGTGGCCGAGATGTCGCCCGCCGTTCGCGCCCCCTACTATCATGCGGCCGGAAAGGTTCACGCCGACCGCGGCGAGCCCGCGTTGGCCTTTGCGGCTTTCGCGCGCGGCGCCGCCGACATGAGGACCCTCGCGCCCTACAGCCCCGAGGCGGATCGCCGGAACGCGGAGGAGGCGGTGCGCGGCTACGGGCCAGGCGGCGTCGGCATCCTCTCGAGCCCGCACCCAGCATCGAGCCGGGAAACGATCTTCGTTACCGGGCTGCCGCGCTCGGGAACGACGCTGGTCGAGCAGATTCTCGTGAGCCACAGCGACGTGACCGGCGGCGCCGAGCTCAACCGGCTGCTGCTCTTGAGCCAGGAAATCGGCGGGCACTCGGGTGAAGCGGTAAGGGCCTATCTAAAGGCTGGCGGCGCCGCCGATGCGGCCCGGCTGTGGCGCCACTGGATGGACGAGCGATTCCCGCGCCCCGGGATCGTGGTCGACAAGTCGCTGACGACCACGCGCCTTTTAGGCGTTGCCGCGGCGCTCCTGCCGGAGGCGAGGCTCGTCTGGGTGACGCGAGACTCGCTCGACTGCGCCTGGTCCTGCTTTCGGACGTTTCTATCGGGTTACATGCCGTGGTCTCACGATCTTGAGGACATGGCCCACCACTTTCGCGTCGAGGATGAGCTCCTCGCGCGATGGCAGGAGACGCTGGGCGAGCGGCTACTCGTCGTCCCTTACGAATCGCTCGCGTCGGAACCGGGAACGTGGATCCCGAAACTCCTGGCCCATTGCGGCCTTGCCGTCGAAAACCCAGTTTTCGCGCCCCACGAAACGGCGCGGGTCGTGACGACCGCGAGCGCGCTGCAGGTCCGCAGGCCGATCAGCAACGCCGCCATCGGCTCCGCCGAGCCCTATCGGGAATTCCTCGGCCCGTTCATCGAGGCCTATTCCGGTTGAATTACGGGCCGCGGTAGGTCCAGCCGGTCTCGACGATCGTCGCCTCGTCCCTGTACTTGTCGATCCAGCTGAGGATGCTCGCCCGGCGCTGGACGGGATCGGGAGGCGCGGGGCTGCACGTCCCGAGGCTGAGAAGGTCGCCCGGATGCTCAGCCTGGACATAGTCGCGCCATTCCCGTTCGAATTTTGCATTGTCGGCGTTCGCCGCCTGGAACGCGCCGGACGTGTAGAAGTAGTTCCTGACCGGCCCATGGCCCGTGACGTTGATCATCGCCCGGCAGGTGTACCAGGCAACGCCCGCGGGCGGCTGCGAGGGAGGGCTCTCCCCCGCCCGGGCCGCGCCCGCGATGGCGAGGACGGCGGCGCATCCGGCCGCGACCACGCTCATCTTCATGATCATGCTCCTCCCCCCACTCCAAGGCCGCCGAACCTACACCCACGAGGCTCGCGAGAGAACACGCACGACTCATGCCTTGCGAATTCGCGTCGGCCCGCGCAGGGAACAGGCAAGATCGCACTGGGAGACTGACAGCCGTGAGCATACTGGAAGGCCGCGTGGCCGTGGTGACGGGAGCGAGCTCGGGGATCGGGGAGGCCTGCGCGCTCGCGTTCGTCGAAAAGGGCGCGAAGGTGGTGCTCGCCGCGCGCCGGGCCGAGCGGCTCGACAAGCTGGTGAAGCGCATCGAGGGCATGGGCGGCGAGGCGCTCGCGGTGATGACCGACGTCACCCGCGAAGCCGACGTCGACAACCTGTTCGAGAGGGCGCTCGAGCGCTTCGGCACCATCGACGTTCTGATCAACAACGCCGGCATCGCCGACAGCACGCCTGTTTACGACATGCCGCTCGAGCTGTGGCACCAGGTGATCGAGACCAACCTCACGAGCGCCTTCCTGTGCAGCCGCGCCGCGTTCCGGGTGATGAAGGACAAGGGCCGCGGGCGGATCGTCAACATCGGCTCGATCTCGGCGCGGGTACCGCGCGAGAACAGCCCGGCTTACGCCGCGAGCAAATGGGGCCTCGACGGCCTCACCCGTTCGCTGGCGATCGACGGGCGAGCGTTCAACATCGCCGCCTCGATCTTTCATCCCGGCATCGTCGCGACCGAGATCGCGCCGGGCGCGGTGAAGCTGCCCGCCGATCTCTCCGCCGACCCCGGGGACATCGCCGCGGTGATCATCCACATGTGTGACATCCCGGATCACCTGAATTTCTACGAGGGCATGGTGGTCCAGAACAAGATCCCGTTCCTGGGTCGCGGCTGACGAAGCGCGCAAAAGAGCATGAACAGCGATCTAGCGTGCTACAACATCGCCGACCTGCGCGAGCGGGCGCGGCGGCGGTTGCCGCTCGGGATCTGGGAATACGCCGAGCGCGGGGTCGAGGACGAGTGCGGCATGGCGCGCAACCGCGCGGCGTTCGACGCGATCACCTTTCGCCCGCGCGTGCTGCGCGGCGTCGAGACGATCGACACGACGACTGAGGTTTTCGGCAAGCCTCTCCCCTTTCCGCTCGCCGTGGCGCCGACCGGCGCCGCGGGGCTGATGTGGCACAAGGGCGATCTGGCCCTCGCCCGGGCCGCCGCGAGGGCCGGCGTGCCGTTCATCATCTCGAGCGCGAGCACGATGGACCTCGAACAGATTCTCGAGGCCGGCGGTCGGCAGTGGTTCCAGCTCTACCTGTGGGAGGACCGCTCGCTGTCGCACAAGGTGGTCGACAAGGCCTGGCACCTCGGCTGCGAGGCGCTGTTCGTCACGCTCGACCTGCCGGTGCCGCCGAACCGCGAGTACATCCAGCGCAACGGCTTCGGCACACCCTTCAGGCTCAATGCGCGCAACGCCTTCGACGTGCTGACCCATCCGCGCTGGCTCGCTGGCGTCATGGGGCGCTATGCGCTCGAGGGCGGCATTCCGACGCAGGCGAACCTGCCCGACCGGTTGCGCTCGAAGGTCACGAAAGGCGCGCCGCCGGGCGCGCTGTTCAAGCAGGACGATCTCGACTGGGACGGCGTAAGGAAGCTGCGCGACCGCTGGCCGGGCAAGTTCGTGCTCAAGGGCATCCTCCATCCCGAGGATGCCGAACGGGCGCTGGCGATGGGCGCAGACGGGATCGTCGTTTCCAACCACGGCGGGCGGGCGTTCGATTGCTCGATGGCCTCGATGGAGGCCCTTCCCGCGATCGTCGACGCGGTCGGCGGCCGGATGACGGTGTTCCTCGACAGCGGCGTTCGTCGGGGAAGCGACGTCGTAAAAGCCGTGGCCTCAGGCGCCGACGCCGTCCTCGCCGGCCGGGCCCCGCTCTATGGCCTTGCCGCCTACGGCGAGCCGGGCGTGGCGCGCGCGCTCGAACTGCTTCGCGCCGAGACGGCGCGGACGATGGCGATGCTCGGGGCCCGCTCGATCGCCGAGGTGAAGATGGCCTTGACGGGCTGACCCGACGATGAAGCTTTCACGGCTCGCGGTGGTGATCGCCTTCGTGCTCGGCTTGCCGGCAGCAGCCGCGAGCACGCCGCTCGCGGCGCTAAGGGCGCAGGACGAGCGGCTGCTCAGGATCGCCGAGCCCCTCATGGCGGAAAACGTCAAGCTGTGCGACCGCACGATGCCCGATCTTGGCGTGTCGCTCCAGAGCACCGATCAGTACGGCGCGGACGAGGAGACCGGCTTTGCCGCGCCGGTCGCCTTTGCCGCGGTCCTGCCCGGCTCGGCGATCGCCGAGGCGGGGATCGAGCGCGACGACGGCCTCATCTCGATCGATGGACTTCCGATCACGAAGCGGCCGGACCTCAAGGACTCGCCGCTGAGGGATTCGGCGTTCGCGGCTATCGCCCAGCACGACCCCGCACGGCCGCTCGAACTCGGCATCGTGCACATGGGGTCTCGCCGCAGCGTCAGCCTGCATGCCGGACCCGAATGCCTCGCCCTCGTCGAAGTGCTCGACGAGGGCGGCGACACCGCGCGCTCGGATGGCCACACCATCCAGATCGCCTATGGCCTCGCGACCCGGGCGAGCGACGAAGAGCTCGCCGTGATCTTCGCGCACGAGCTTGCCCATTCGATCCTGCATCATCGCGAGCGGTTGTCGTCGGCTCACGCAAGCAAGGGGCTGCTCGGCGAGTTCGGCCGCAGCAAGCGGCTCTCGCTCCAGGCCGAGGAAGAGGCCGACCGGCTCAGCGTCTACCTTCTCGCCAACGCCGGGATCGACCCCCACGCGGCGCCGAGGCTGTGGCGCTCGAAGCTCGGCCGGCGCATCAGCGGCGGCCTCTTCAGGGACGCCGCGCACCCCTCGGCGAAAGCCCGGGCGGCGATGCTCGAGGCCGAGATCGACGAGCACGTTCATCCCGGGCAACCGGCCTTTCCGGCCGATCTCATGGCCCTCCGCTCGCAGCCCATGAAGTGAACCACCTCAGCGCGGCGCGCGCTCGGGGGCCTGGCTGATGTCGATGTAATGCCGGTCGTAATAGGTGAGCGGCGCCGCGTCCTCGCGATGCCTCGCATCGATCAGCCGGCCGATGAAGATCGTATGGGTGCCGAACTCGTGACGGTGCGCCGTGCGGCAGATGAAGTACGACTGGGCATTGGCGAGCACCGGCACTCCCAGCACCTCGTTCCACTCCCCGACCCTGAACCGGTCCTCGCCGCGCGCTTCCTCGAACACCGAGGCGATCTCGCGGTTGCCGAGCCCCAGCACATTGACGCAAAACGTCTCGGCGCAGGCCAGCGGCTCGTGCAGCGAGGCGGCGCGGTTGACGCACACGAGGAGCGACGGCGGCTCGAAGCTGAGCGAGCTCACCGCCGTCGCAAGGATGCCGTGCCGCTCGCCGACGCGCCCGGTCGTGACCGCATAGACCGTCGCCGCGACGTGACGCATCGCCGCGCGGAAGGCGTCGAGAATGGCGGTGTTGTCGGGGCTGTCGCTCACCCGCCCTCCATGCGTGCGCGGGTCAGCGTGCGCAAGCATCAAGTTGTAATGTGATTCTCGCCCTTTCGAATCACACTATAATGTGATAACCTTCAGTCCATGAGCACACAGACGATCGAGAGAGTCCGCGCGCTGGTGACCGACGGGCGCATGTCCCGCGCAGGCCTCGCCCGCGCGGCCGGGCTCCATGCCAATACCCTGCGCGATTGCACCGACGCGGCGTGGAATCCCACCGCCGAGACGCTCGCCAAGATCGACCGTTTCCTCGAGGAGAACGATGCAACGCCGGTGCTGGTGCCGATCGAGGAGATCATCGACGAGGCGCGCAACGGGCGAATGTTCATCCTCGTCGACGACGAGGATCGCGAGAACGAGGGCGACCTCGTCATCCCGGCGCAGATGGCGACGCCCGACGCGATCAACTTCATGGCGACGCACGGCCGGGGGTTGATCTGCCTCGCGCTCACCCAGCAGCGGATCGAGACGCTCGGCCTACCGCCGATGAGCCGCACCAACGGCACCCGGCACCAGACCGCCTTCACCATCTCGATCGAAGCGCGCGAGGGCGTCACGACCGGAATCAGCGCGGCGGATCGGGCGCGGACGATCTCGGTGGCGATCGATGCCGCGAAGACGGCCGACGACATCGTCACCCCGGGTCATGTCTTTCCCCTGCTCGCCCGCGAAGGCGGGGTGCTGGTGCGCGCCGGTCATACCGAGGCCTCGGTCGACATCGCGCGCCTCGCCGGCCTCAACCCCTCGGGCGTGATCTGCGAGGTCATGAACGATGACGGCTCGATGGCCCGCCTCGAGGACCTCATGCGCTTCGGCCGCAAGCACGGCCTCAAGATCGGGACGATCCGCGATCTCATCGCCTATCGCCGGCGCCACGATCACCTGGTGGAAAAGCACGCCGAAGGCAGGTTCCGCAGCCGCTGGGGCGGCGAATGGCGCGCGATCAGCTTCTACAACAAGGCGACCAAGGGCGAGACCATGGCGCTGGTGAAGGGCTACATCGATCCCGCGAGGCCGACGCTGGTGCGCATGCACGCGATGTCGATCTTCGACGACGTCTTCGCCCAGGACACCGAGCGCTTCGGGCTGCTCGAAGGCGCCATGCGGATCATCGGCGAGGAAGGCACCGGCGTCGTCGTCCTGATCAACCGGCCCTCCCCCGGCTACGCGACGCGCGCGATCGAAGGGCTCGACGAGCGACGGCCGCCGGCCGACGAGGAGCAGCTCCCGCCCGAGCAACGCGACTATGGCGTCGGCGCGCAGATCCTCGCCGAGCTCGGCGTGCACGACATGATCCTGCTGACGAATACCAGGCATTCGCTCGTCGGGCTCGAGGGATACGACCTGTCGATCGTCGGTGAGCGCCCGATCGAGTGAAGGCCGGTCGCGGCCTCGAAGCGGAGCCGGGCAAAGAGAGGCAGGCGCGGGTCGAACGGGAGCGGCGCTGGCCAGGCGCCCTGCCCGCGTCCGGGCTTGGCGAACGGCGCTGTCACGTGTCCTTCGAAGGCGCGCGATGGGAGCCCCGATGCGGTCGAGGGGCCGCCAGAAGGCCTCGCGACGGTCGAGGGCGAAGCGGATGACGAAGCTTCGCTTTCGGCGTGGGTCGCGCCCGATTGGGCCTTGCGCGAGATCACCCATTTGCCGCAGTGGCCATGCGACGCGCCGGCGGCGCAGTTTCCGGAGGATTGATGGCGAGATTCCTGATCGTCGAGGCGCGGTTCTACGCGCACCTGAACGAGATGCTGGTTGGAGGCGCACGCGGCGCGCTCGAGGGCGCCGGGCACTCGGTTGAGGTGATCACGGTCCCAGGGGCACTCGAATTGCCGGGCGCGATCGCGCTTGCCGCCGAAACCGGGCGCTACGACGGCTTCGTCGCCATCGGCGTCGTGATCCGCGGGGAGACCTATCACTTCGAGATCGTCGCCGGCGAAAGCGCCCGCGGGATCATGGCGCTGACGATGGACGGCATTCCCGTCGGCAACGGTGTCCTCACGGTCGAGAACGAGGCGCAGGCGCTCGTCCGCGCCGATCCCAAGCACGGCAACAAGGGTGCGGGCGCGGCCCAGGCGGCCATGGCGCTGCTCGCGCTGAAGGAGAAATGGGCATGAGCACCGAGAATTCCAGGCATCCCTCGATCGGGGGAATCCCCCTTGTTTTGGGCGGCAACGTGTTTGGTTGGACCGCCAGCGGTGACGAGGGCCTCGCCGTCCTCGACGCGTTCTACGAGGCGGGCGGACGCATGCTCGACACCGCCGACGTCTATTCAGCCTGGGTGCCGGGCCACAAGGGCGGCGAATCCGAAAGCTTTCTGGGGCATTGGCTCGAATCCCGCGGCGTCCGCGCGGACATGCGGGTCCACACCAAGACGGGCATGCTGACGAGGAAAGTCCCGGTACAGATCGGCGCCGACGGTGATCCCGACCTCTTCCGGCCCGAGGAGGTGCTGCAGTCGCTCGATGCCTCGCTCGACCGGCTGCGGACCGACTACCTCGACCTCTACTACGCCCACCGCGATTACGAACAGCTCGGGATCGGGCAGATCGTCGAGGCGTTCGACGGCGCGGTAAGGAGCGGCAAGGTGCGCGAGATCGGCGCGTCGAACTTTACCGCCGAGCGCCTTTCGGCCGCGCTCGATGCCGCCGACGCGAGCGGCGCGAGGGCTTTCACGATGCTGCAGAACGAGTACAACCTGGTTTCGCGCGCCGCCTACGGGCCCGAGCTGCAACGGCTGTGCACCGGGCGCGGGGTCGCGATGCTGCCGTTCTTCGGCCTCGCCGCCGGCTATCTCACGGGCAAGTACCGCAAGCCGCAAGACTTCGAGCAGGGCGATCGCTCCTACCGCGTCAGGGACTACCAGGAAACCGGTCGGCCGGTGCTCGCCGAAATGGATCGCATTGCCGCCGAGACCGGCGCCAGCCTGCCGGCGATCGCGCTCGCATGGCTGGTGCGCCAGCCCGGCATTGCGGCGCCGATTGCCAGCGCGCGCACGGTCGAGCAGTTGCGCCAGATCCTCGAGTTCACCCGCCTCGAGCTCACCTCCGAGCAGGTCGCCCGCCTGACCGCGGCCGGAAGCTGATCGCTGTCCTCAAAACGGTGATGGCGGCAGCGCCGGTCGCGACCGGCCTCGGGCGGAAGGCACGGGCGCGAATTGGACGCTTGCGTTGAGGCGCTTGGGGGCCGGGTGAACGCGCTCAGTCCTCGCCCTTGCGGGCCTGGGCTGAATATTTCGCCGCCATCAGGGCCAGCATCTCGGACGCGTAGGGATCGTCGACCTCGACGGCCAGGCGCCGGCATTGATCGGCCCGGGTTTCGAGGAAGTCCGCATCGGGCTGGTCACTGATGTCAACGAGCAGGTTGACCGCGCCGCTGAGGCGCCCCTCGCGATCGAACAGCGGCGTCGGATAGGGAATGAAGCGACCGCGTGTCCCGTCCGGCCGTTCCGCGACGATCTCGACACCGCGCACTTCCCGGCCTTCCTTGATGGCGACGGCCATCGGACAACGGTCATGGGGAAGGAAATCGCCTTGCGGGGTGTACAGCCTCCAGCTGACGCACCAGCGGTCGACTCCGACGCTGGGCAGGCGCCCCACGGCACTCACGCAAGCCTCGTTGTAGTAGGTGACCGTGCCTTCGGTGTCGGCGACGTAAATAGCCGCCGGTATGTCGTCGAGGGCCGCGTGGAACCCGACCGGATCGGATTCGACGGCATGCGCCGCGGCATCGATTACTTGCGAAGCGGTCCAGTTGTCGAAAGTCACGCGATTTTCCTCACGCGGGTAACCGGGCGGCAGGCGAAACGTTCCAACCTTAGTTAATTTTTGCCCGGCAAACCCTTGAGCGGACTTGCGGAACGGCGAGCTTCACCTCGCCCCGCGCGAAAGCTTCCCTGGCAAGGGGTGATACGCCGATCGGCAATCGGCCTTCATGCCGGCTGCTTGTGCGATGATTGGGGCAGACCTCGAAAAGGCGCGGTCTCGCCAGTCGATCATCGACGAATCGGCGAAATGGAAATCACGCATTTCGCAACCGATCGTCGGCTCATTCCTCAATATTAACGCATGTTTAGGTTGTTTTACTTATTCAGATACCGGGAAACCGAGGGGTCATTTGATGGATGAGCGCCAGATTGCACGCACCGTTACCGATGCGGAGGTGACTTGCGAATTCGATGGCGTGCGTCATCGACTCTCCCTGTTCAACCTGTCGGCCCGCGGATGCATGATGGACGCGCCCGCCGGCCTTCTCGTGGAGGGCCGCAGGCTCAAGATCGAGTTTCCCCATTCCAGCGATGCCATAGCCGCGCGCGTGATCTGGCAGACAGGCCATTACATGGGCGTTCGCTTCGTCAGCGAGTTGTCCGGGCAGGTGGTCGAGTCGCTCGCGTTCCGCAACGACCCGATCGAGGCCGACTTTTCGCTTTCAACGAGCGCCCTGCGAAAGGCGAGCGAAGCCGCCTCACCGGCTCGCCGCAGGTGCGCGGGGCGGTAATGGCGGGCGAGATCGGACGACCGGCTCCCCCGGTGCGCCATTCGGGGGACTCGCGTTGGATCACGGCGACGGTCGCGCTGTTTGCGATCTGCGTGTTTGCGGTTTCCGGCGCGCAGATCGTGCCGGAGGTCATCAAGTCGCACGGCGCCGCGCATGCGATCCGTCCCCACTTCGTCGCGACTTTCCTGCTCAATATCGCGCTCGTCCTGTTCGCCTGGAGGCGTTCGGATCAGCTGAAGAAGACCTTCGCCGAACGCGACGCGGCCGAGGGCCTCGCCTACCAGCTGGCCTATTACGACGAGGTCACGGGCCTGCTCAACCGCCGCCGGTTGAACGAACTGCTGGCGGACCTGCCGTCGAAATCGGGTCAGGCTGCCCTCATCCTCATCGACCTCGATCACTTCAAGCGTGTCAACGACCTCAAGGGCCACGCCGCCGGCGACAAGGTCCTCGCCGAAACGGCCCGGCGGCTGCTCGAGGTTTGCCCGGCGACCGCGCGCTGCATCCGGCTCGGCGGCGATGAGTTCGCCGTCCTGCTGCGCGGCCCCGCGGCGCAACCCGAGGACGCCGAGCACCTGGCCGAGCTCTTGCTGCAGGCCTTGAACCGGCCGATGGGCATCGCCGACATGACCATCGTCGTCGGCTGTTCCATCGGCATTTCGTTCATCGACCGGGACCGCCGCGGTGCCACGGGGCTCCTCGAGCGGGCGGACCTTGCGATGTACGAGGCCAAGAAGCGCGGGCGCAACTGCTGCGTCGCGTTCGACGAGAGGATGGAAGCCGAGTTCGAGAGGCGCAAGAGGTTCGAAGCGGAGATGCGCCAGGGGATCGAACGGGGCGAATTCGTCCCCTTCTTCCAGCCGATCGTCGACCTCGACACGGGCGAGCTGACGGGTTTCGAGGTCCTCGCCCGCTGGATGCATCCCGCAAGGGGCGTCCTCGAGCCCGCGCAATTTCTCGAGCTCGCCGAAGCGACGGGCATGATCTCGGACCTGGGCTACGGCGTCATGCACCAGGCGCTGGCGACCGCTCGCGCCTGGCCGAGCCATCTCAAGATGGCGGTGAACATTTCGCAGTCCCAGTTCAGCGACCCGGGCTTTGCCAAGCGGATCCTGCAGGTGCTCGCCGACACCCGCTTTCCCGCCGCGCGTCTCGAGCTCGAGATCACCGAAAAGAGCCTGCTCGATGACTTCAATTCGGCGCTCGCCATCATCGCCAGCCTGAAGAACAACGGGATCAGCGTGTCGGTCGACGATTTCGGAATGGGATACGCCTCGCTGGCGGAGCTGCGCGCGCTCCCGTTCGACCGCCTCAAGATCGACCGCAGGTTCATCGCCTCGTTCCTCGAGGATCGCGGGCGCGTCGCGTTCGTCGAGGCGATCGCGACGCTCGGCAAGGGCCTCAAGGTGCCGATCACGGCCGAGGGCGTCGAGGCCGAATCCTTAAGGGCGAAGCTCCTCGAGCTCGGCTGCTGCGACGCGCAAGGATGGGTCTTTGCCCGCGCCCTGTCGGCGAACGAGGTCGACCTGGGGTTCGGGCGCGACTGGGCCAAGCCGGCTTCGGCCGCGCTGGCCGATCCCTCAGCGCGGAGCGCGACAGGTTCCTGACGATCTTGCCGGGCCTTGCGGCCCTTCGCCCGCGCTCCGTCTCATGCCTGCGCGAACCCCCACGCCACCGTCAGCGCCAGCACCAGCTCGCTCGCAAGGAGCGCAAGGCCCGACTTGCGCCCGGCGGACCATCCGGCGTTCGTGATCGCGACGCCGATCTTGAAGGCCATGTTGACGATCGTTGTACCCGCAAGGGCAAGCGCCGCGAGGCGCGGCGCGATGGCTCCGGGCGGAAGACCGGTCAGGGTGATGATGGCAGAATCGACGTTGAAGCTCCCCGCGATGAACAGCGACCATGCTCCCGCCCCCTCGCCGAATCTTGCCTCGGCCCAGCGCACGAGAAGCGCCGCGCCCGCCGTAAGGGCGAGGAACGCGAACGCCGGAAGAACGTGGAACGGCTTTCCCGGAGCCGGCTTCTTCTCGGCCGCCTCGGCCGCATCGAAGCGCCAGGCGATGGCCGCCGCGGCCCAGGCAACGAGGGCGGCCGGCGCCATGAGGACGGCAAGCGCCGGAGCCGTCGACGGGGCGAGGATGGCGGTCAGCAGGACCACCCGCAGGTACATGACCGCGCTCGCCAGCGCGATCCCGGTCGTCAGCGGGCCCGGTTCGCCATCGCGCAATCGCGATGCGAGCGCCGCCGTCACCGCCGTTGACGAATACGCGCCGCCGATCAGCGCGGTGACGATCGTGCCCTTTTTCTCGCCGACGAGCCTGTTGGCGACATATCCGGCGAGCGAAAAGCCGATGATGAACACGACGACCAGCCACAGCTCGAAGGGATTCCACGCCCCGTACGGCCCCAGCTCCGCGTTCGGCAGGAACGGCAGGACGGCAAACGAGATCACCGCGAAACGCGCGAGCGACTGGACTTCCTCTTCGTTCAGCGAGCCGACCAGCCTGTGCGATTGCTCGCGCGTTGCCAGCACGAGGGTTGCGAGCGCCGCGCCGGCAACGGCGAGCGCGGGCTCGCCTGCTCCGGCGAGGGTGCCGAGGAGGAAGGTGGTGAGCGCCGCGATCATCGTCGTCGCGTCGCGTTGATCCGCTGCTCGCGGACCCTTCGCATAGGCGATGACGATGGCAGCGGTCATCGCCGCCGCGACGACCGCCGCGACGATCGGCGACAGGGCACGGGCGACGACCGAGACGAGCCCGCCCGCTCCGCCGATCAGCGTAAAGGTGCGCACCCCTGCGACGCGGGTGCCCTCGGCTTCGCCCCGCTGGTGCCAGCCACGCTCGATGCCGATCAAGAGCCCGGCGGCGATGGCGGCGAGCAACGGCAGGGCCAGCGGACTATCGAGCAGCAGATCGCGAGCCTCGTCCACCAGCCCCTCCCTTCGCCATCGAGTCCGGCCAAGCGATAGCACCCGTGCTCAGGGAGCGAACCTCAGAATATTGCGAAGGCGAGCCGCGGCCGAAGCCGACGCGATTACCAGACCTTCACGCGCTTGTCGGGCGGAAGGTAAAGCTTCTGGCCCCGCTTCACGTCGAACGCCTTGTACCACGGATCCTGGTTGCGGACCGTCAGCGCGCGGAACTGCCCGGGCGCGTGACCGTCGGTCGCGATCTGCTTGCGTGCCGCCGCCTCGCGCGTCTTTTCCGCCCACACCTGGGCGAAGGCGAGGTAGAATCGCTGGTCGCCGCTGAACCCTTCGATCGCCGGCGCTTCCTTGCCCTTGAGCGAAGCGAGATAGGCGTCGTGCGCCGCGGCGAGCCCGGCGACATCGGCGATGTTTTCCCCGAGCGTCAGCTTGCCGTTCACGTGGAGCCCGGGGAACGGCTCGTACTGGTCGAACTGGTTCGCCAACGCAGTGGCCGCCTGCTCGAACTTCTTGCGGTCGGAATCGGTCCACCAGTTGCGCATCGCGCCGCTCGCGTCGAATTCGGCTCCGTTGTTGTCGAAGCTGTGGCTGATCTCGTGGCCGATCACCGTGCCGATGGCGCCGTAGTTGAACGCGTCGTCGGCGCCGGGATCGAAGAACGGCGGCTGCATGATCGCGGCCGGGAAGTTGAGCGCGTTCTGCACCGGCAGGTTGACGGCGTTGACCAGCTGCGCGTTCATCCACCATTCGTGCCGATCCATCGGCTTGCCGATTTTCGCCAGCTGCTGCCTATAATTGTAAAGGTTCGCCGCCTCGAGGTTGGCGTAGGCGTTGTTCGGATCGACCTCCAGCCCCGAGTAGTCGCGCCACGTGTCGGGATAGCCGACGCCGACCACCATGTTTGCGACCTTCTTCTTGGCTTCCGCCTTGGTCGACGGCGCCATCCAGTCGATGCCATCGATGCGCTTAACGAACGCCGCCTTGATGTTCGTCACCATCTGCTCGATCCGCGCCTTGCTCGAGGCCGGGAAGTACTTGTCGGTATAGAGCCGGCCGAGCGCGTCGCCGAGCGAGGCGTTGACCGCGCCGATCGCGCGCTTGGCGCGCGGCCGCTGCTGCTCGGCGCCGGTCAGCCTCGTGCCGTAGAACGCGAAGTGCAGGTTATCGAGCTTGCTCGGGAGCACCTCGGCGCTGGTGTTGATCTGGTGGAACACCAGCCAGGCCTTCCACGCGTCGAGGGGTTCCGAGGCGACGAGCGCGCTCAATCGCGCAATTCCATCCGGATGGAAGGCCTCGAACGTCTTCACGCCGCCCAGTTGCGCGGCCTTGAAAAAGGCCGTCCAGTCGAGCCCCGGCGCCTTCGTGGCGAACTCGGCCGGACTCCACAGGCCCGAGGCCTTCTTCCAGTTCTCGCTGTCTTCGCGGGTGTTGTGCGCCTTGGCGATCTTCATCTCGAGATCGTAGACCTTCTGCGCCTTCGCCTTGGCATCGCTGATGCCGGCGGCGGTGAGCAGGTCCTCGATGTATTGCCGGTAAGCGGTGCGCAGCTCGGCCATCTTGGGGTCGGGCGAGAGGTAATACTCGCGTTCCGGCATGCCGAGGCCGCCCTGGAGGATGTACGGCACGACCTGCCCGCCCATAAGCGCCTGCGTCACGAACACGCCGAACAGGTTCTCGGTCTGGAAGTTCGTGTTGTTGAGCGGGTCGACGTCCGCGCGGATCTGGCTGCCGAGCACCGCTGCGAGCTGTTCCTTGTCGCCGATTGCATCGAACCGGGCGAGATCGGGTTGGATCGGCGCCATGCCGGAGGCGTCGATTGCCCGGGTGTCGAGGTAGGCCTCGTAGAAGGCCTTGACCTTGGCTTCGTTCGATCCGGCCGCGGGGCTCGCCTTTTCGATATCGGCCATGAGGGCGGCGAGCTGCGCGTCGGTCTTCTCGCCGGCCATCCAGAAGGCCCCGACGCGCGAGCGGTCGGCCGGAACTTCGGTGTTCTTGAGCCACGTGCCGTCGGCGTAGCGATACCAGTCGTCGCCGGGCTTCGCGCTCGTATCCATCCACGCCTTGTTGATGCCAAGGCCGGTCCCTTGCGTCGACGCGACGGCCGCATCCTGGTTCGAAGCCTGCTGGCAAGCGACGGGTCCGAGCGTGACCGTCGCGGCGCCGAGCAGCAGGGCGGCGAGGAAGCGGGATTTCATGGGCTGACCTCCAGCAGGCGCGGGAACCCGCGCACACAGTTACAGGCGCAACCGCATAAGGGGCGCGGCGCAGAGAGCAAACAACGCTTGTCGAAAGAAATCGGCCCTCGGTCGAGCCGGTGCCTTACGGCGGACCGGCCGGGGGTGCGTCGAGCGAAGGAACCAGGAACCAGCCGTTTCCGAGCATGGTGTCGAGGCCGAAGGCCTCCCACGGGCGACGCAGGTAATCGAACAGTTCGTCGAAGTCGCCGCGCTGGTCGCCGGCGATGGCGACGACGCACACGTCCTCGCTCGCATCCTCGCGCAGCAGCTGCTTGCGGTCGTTCGGGTTGCGCACGAGCAGGAGCTGATCCGTGCCCGTCGGATCGAGCCCCGAGGAGCGCAGCGCCTGCGCGACGACAGCGGCGCGCGCGGCCGGCAACTGGCTGATCCACAGGACGACGATCCCCGCCTTGCGGAGCTTGCCAAGGCCTTCGGCCACGCCGGCGGGCGCCCGGCCGAGGGCCGGGGGATCAAACGGCCTCGCCCCGTCATCGAGATCGATGATGACGGCGGGCGCGGGTGTCCTGCAGTCGCGCAGGCTGGGCTTGTCGATCGGCGGATGGGGTGTGAGCAGGACCGAGCGCCCGCTGCTCGCCTTCCCGCTCGCGTCCTCGCTCGCGAGCGCATAGGCGAAGAACTTCTGCCACGGCTCGGGCGCGGTGCCCTCGCCGGTTTCGACCGGCAGCTCGCTTGCCTCGACAAGCGTAACCTTGGAAGGCGCGGCCTGGCCGGATTGGCCTCGCTTCGCGGCGGCCTTGCGCTCAGCCTTGCTCCCTGGCACCTGGGTGGCGGCGCGGACATGATGCCTGCCGAACAGCGGCCCGCTGGCAAGGAGGGGAATGACCGCTGCGCCGACGCAGCCGGTCAACGGCGCCAGCAGGATAAGCGCAAGCCCTGCTGCGAGCCGCTTGCCTTTGGTCGACCGGGTTCGCTGCCCCCTCATCGGCCCCGCCCATAGCCCACCTACGCGTCAGCCCGCCAGTCGCCCGAAACAGCCCTTCCCGGCATAGGCGGCGCTGTCGCCGAGCTCTTCCTCGATGCGGATCAACTGGTTGTACTTGGCGAGGCGCTCGGAGCGCGACAGCGAGCCGGTCTTGATCTGCCCGCAATTGGTGGCGACGGCGAGATCGGCGATCGTCGCGTCCTCGGTCTCGCCCGAGCGATGGCTCATGACCGCCGTGTAGCCGGCGCGATGCGCCAGGCTGACGGCTTCGAGGGTTTGCGTCAGCGTGCCGATCTGGTTGACCTTCACCAGCAGCGAATTGGCGAAGCCCTGCTCGATGCCGATGGCAAGGCGCTCAGGGTTGGTCACGAACACGTCGTCGCCGACGAGCTGGATGCGATCCCCGAGCCGGTTGGTGAGCGCCTTCCATCCCGCGAAGTCGTCCTCGCTCATGCCGTCCTCGATCGAACGGATCGGGTAGGCCTCGACCAGCCCGGCGAGGTAATCGGTCATCTGCTCGGGCGATAGCGACAGGTTCTCGCCGGAAATCTCGTACTGGCCGTCCCTGAAGAACTCCGTCGCCGCGCAGTCGAGCGCGAGCGCGATATCCTTGCCGGGCGCGAACCCCGCCTGCTCGATCGACGCCATGACGAAGTCGAGCGCCGCGCGGGTGCTCGCGAGGGCGGGGGCAAATCCGCCTTCGTCGCCGATCGCGGTCGACAGGCCCTTTTCGTGCAGGCGCTTCTTGAGCGTGTGGAACACCTCAGCGCCCCAGCGCACCGCCTCGGCGAGCGTCGGCGCCCCGATGGGCATGATCATGAATTCCTGGAAATCGATGGCGTTGTCGGCGTGCTCGCCGCCGTTGATGATGTTCATCATCGGCACCGGCAGCACGTGCGCTGAAACCCCGCCGACATAGGCGTAGAGCGGCAGGCCCCGCGCGTTCGCCGCGGCCTTTGCGACCGCGAGGCTCACGCCGAGAATCGCGTTGGCGCCGAGCCGGCCCTTGTTCTCGCTCCCATCGAGGGCGATCATCGCAAGGTCGATCTCGCGCTGCTCCTCCGCATCGAGACCGAGCACGGCGTCCGATATCGCCCCGTTGACCGCCTCGACCGCCTTGAGGACGCCCTTGCCGAGGTACCGGCCCTTGTCGCCGTCGCGCAGCTCGACCGCCTCGTGCGCGCCGGTCGAGGCCCCCGAAGGCACGGCCGCGCGGCCGAAGCTGCCGTCTTCCAGCACGACGTCCACCTCGACCGTCGGATTGCCCCGGCTGTCGAGAATCTCACGACCGTGGATGTCGATGATCGCGGTCATTTTTGGGCCTCCCGGGCGGTGTTGTAATGGGCTAGGACACTACCCATGTCAAAGCGGACGCGCGCCGCCTAAACTGCGGAACATCGCGGTGCAAGTCGCGTTCGGATTGACAACGGCCGGTCGACAATCGCTTATTCGTTCGGCGAGGGAGACAGGGCCAACGCAAAAGGAAAGGGCGTTCCCATGGCAGCTGCCGCAACTACCACTCCGAAGACCCCCAAGCGTACGCCGCGCAAGAAGGCCGGCGGCGCCAGCACCACTCGTCGGTCCACCCCCGCCCTGACGGAAAGCAATACCGCCAAGGCGAAGTCGCGCTTCAACGCCGCGCTGGAAGAAGCCAAGGCCGGCGCCGCGGCCCTCGGCGCCGAGGCGCGCGACCGGGCCGGAAGCTATCGCAACCAGGCGATGAGCAAGAGCGACGATTACGCGGCCCAGGCCAAGGCCAAGGCCGCCGAGCTCGCCCGCGAGGGCAAGGACCGGGCGAGCGACGCCCTCGCGAGCCTCGGGCGGACCGTGGCGGAGAACGCCGCGACGCTCGATGACAGGTTCGGCACGCGCTACGGCGACTATGCCCGCAGCGCTTCGCGCAGCCTGCAGGAGACCGCCGCCAAGCTCGACAACAAGAGCATCGAGGACCTCGGCAACGACGCGCGCGAGTTCGTCCGCAAGAGCCCGGGCACCGCTGTCGGCCTCGCCGCCATTGCGGGATTCCTTTTCGCCCGTATGTTCCGGAGAAGGTGAGCGACCGTAGCGACGGGTTCGGGGGCTGCAGGAAGGATTGGCTCGCGTGGCTGAGGCGGAAGAGGTGACGCTGCCAAAGCGGACGCCCGAGGAGCGCGAGCCGAGCCTTGAAGCGGCCGAGAACCGTTCGCTCATCGATGACGTCGAAGTCCTGATCGAGGACGGCAGGACCTACCTCGA
>DATJHD010000229.1:0-6585 GCA_035494275.1 Croceibacterium sp. | reverse complement strand
GTTCGCCGAGCCCGGAGCCCTCATCGGCTTCGCCGGCCAGCGCGTGATCGAGCAAACCATCCGCGAGAAGCTCCCCGAGGGCTTCCAGCGCGCCGAATATCTTCTCGAGCACGGCATGGTCGACATGGTCGTCTCGCGCGGCGACCTCAAGGAGAGGCTCGCGCTGCTGATCTCCTACCTGTGCCCGGAGACGAAGGAGGCGGCGTGAGCCATCTCACTCCCGCTCGCGGGTGGGGGTCGGGGGGTGGGCTCGGCCCATCGCACCCACCCCTTCGCTGCTACGCAGCTGGTCCCCTCCCGCGAGCGGAAGGGGCTTTGATGGCCGATTTCGCGCGCTCGGCGCATCCGGGCGTCCAGGCGCAGCTCGACCGGCTGTCGATGCTCTCGCCGGCGGGCGACCGCCTCGGCCTCGAGCGGACTCGCGAAATCCTCAACCGGTTGGGCCGGCCTGAAGACAAATTGCCGCCCATCTTCCACGTCGCTGGCACCAACGGGAAAGGCTCGACCGTCGCATTCCTTCGGGCGGCGCTGGAGGCGGCGGGCTACACGGTCGACGTCTTTACGAGCCCGCATCTCGTGCGCTTCAACGAGCGCATCCGCATCGCCGGCAAGCTCATCGAGGACGACGAGCTCGCCGCACTGCTCACGGAAGTGGTGAATGCAAGCGCGGACGTCGAGCCAAGCTTTTTCGAAGTGGCCACAATCGTCGCTTTCCACGCTTTTGCGCGAACGCCCGCGGATGCCTGCATCCTCGAGGTCGGGTTAGGAGGACGGCTGGACGCCACCAACGTCATCGAGCAACCGCTGGTCACCGGCATTGCGAGCCTCGGCCTCGACCATCAGCATTTTCTCGGCGACGACATCGTCTCGATCGCCCGCGAAAAGGCGGCGATTGCCAAGGCCGGCGTTCCCCTGGTGAGCCTCGCCCAGCTTCCCGAAGCCGAGGAGGCGATCGCTGAGGTCGCTGACGAGCGTGGTGCGCCCCTGCTGCTCGAAGGCCGCGATTGGACCGTCGGTGGGGACATCAGGCCCGGTCTGATGGGAGCGCACCAGCGCCGCAACGCGGCTCTCGCGTGGGAGATGCTATCGGCGCAGGACAGGCTCAATGTGCCGCGCGACACGTTCCTCGGAGCCATCGCGACAACCCGGTGGCCGGCGCGCTTTCAGCAACTTTGGGACGGGCCGCTGACAAAGGGCAAGGCGACGTGGATCGACGGCGCCCACAATGCCGAGGCGGCAGCGGCGCTGGGGAAAGTGCTGGAGGAGCGCGGGCCGATGCACATCGCGCTCGGCATTCTCGCCAACAAGGACGCGGACGCCATCGTCCAAGTCCTCGCCCCACACGCGCTGTCGCTCACCTTCGTGCCCGTCCCCGACCACGCGCATCATGACCCTGCAGAGCTTGCCCGCAAATTCGATGGCCGGGCGGCTCCGAGTGCCGAGGAAGCGCTAGCGGACTTGCCCGAACCGCGGCTGGTTGCCGGCTCTCTCTATCTCGCGGGCGCAGTGCTCGCCGCGAACGGCGAGGTGCCGGATTAGCGCCTGTGCTCGTCGCGTTCGGTCAGCGGGGCTTCAACACCCTTCTGGCGCGCGGTTTCGATCACAAAGCCGGCCCGGCGCATGAAGTAGAGCAACACCAGGCCGGGAATCCCGAGGACGGCGCAAAAAACATAGAAATTGGTGAAGCCGAGACGATCCGCGACGATGCCCGACGGAGTGGTGGCGAATGTGCGCGCGACCGCCGCGACGCTCGACAGCAGCGCATATTGAGTCGCCGTGAAGGCGGTATTCGACAGTCCCGACAAATAAGTGGCGAAGACTGTCAGGCTGATTGCCCCAAACAGGTTCTCGGTGGCGACGGCGAAAGTCAGCAGCGGCACCGAATGGCCGGTGTGCGCGACCGACGCGAACAGGAGGTTCGCGACCATCATGATGACGCCGGCGCCTAGCAGCAGCCGGCTCATGCCGAAACGGGCGATCAAAGCGCCGGCGGCTAGCGAGCCGGCCACCAGGCACCAGAAGCGGACGAGCTTGTTGATCGCAATATATTCGGTGTCCGAGAAGCCCTCATGCACGAGCATGGGCGCGAGCATGTTCTGCCCCATCGCGTCGCCGAGCTTGTAGGTCAGCACGAACAGCAGGATCAGCCAGGCGCCGGGCCGCCTCAGAAAGTCGGCGAAGGGCGCGACCACGTTGTGGCTGAGGAAATGGGCAGCCGTCGCAAGCCCGTCGCGGCTCTTGCTCACCGCCGTATGTTGCCCCGGTCCGAGCCATAGCGATGCGATCGCGCCGGGCAGGACGAGGAGCGCCGTCAGTGCATATGCCGCCGCCCAGCCTAGCCCCGCGCCCTCGCTCGAAGCGAGATAGATGGTGCCGGCCCCCGCGAGGAGGTCTCCGGTTCGATAGCCCACCTGATTGGTCGCCGTGCCCTGGGCCAGCTCGTGGTCCCGCAAGGTCTCGATGCGGTAGGCGTCGATGACGATATCCTGTGTCGCGGACAGGAAGGCGACGATCATTCCCCAGAGCGCGAAGCGGCCGATTTGATGGACCGGATCGCTCGCGCCGAGCTGAACGACCGCGATCACCAGCAGCGCCTGGACGGTCCACAGCCAGGCGCGCCGCTGCCCAAGGAACCGGCTGAGCACCGGGATGGAGATGCCGTCGATCAGGGGCGCCCACAGGAATTTGAGCGTGTAGGGCGTGCCCAAAGCGAAGGCGAAGCCGATCGTCTTCTTGTCGACGCCGACTTTCGACAACCAGTAGGACATGGTCCAGATCAGCAAGGTCAGCGGAAAGCCGCTCGAAATGCCGAGGAGAAACGCGCCCAGCGGACGCGGTCTCAGGTAGGAACGGGCAAGGGCGCCGAAGGACCCGGTGTCGCGGGCGGTCGACTCCACTAGCGCGCCGGTTGCCCGCTTTCGGCAAGCGCCTCTGAGACCTTCGCCCCGGTGTCGGGCGCGGGTTCCGCCGCTCTGCGCTCCTGCGCGGTCACACGCGCCCATTCGAGCAACACGAATATCGTCGAGACGAGCGCAGTCGCCGCGGTCCAACGGAACACGGGAGCATAGCCGTAGAGATCGAATGCCTCGCCGACCGCGCCCCGTCCAAGCGTTCCAACCAGCGAGAGCAGCGAGCCGAGCAGCGCGTACTGGATTGCGCCGTATTTCTTGCTGACGATGCTGGAGACGTAGGCAACGAAGGCCGTCAGCGCGAGGCCGGTAGTGATGTTCTCGTAGCAGATCGCGATCAGCAGCCGCATCATCCGCTCGTCGCTGCCGAACAGGTGCGCCAGGGCATCGAGCCGCAAGAGATGCGCGAAACCGTCGATCATCGGAGCGCCATCGGCGAGATCGGCGTAAAGGAAGTTGCCGAGCGGCGGCAGGATGGCGCCCAGCAGGATCGTCGGGAAACGCCCGATCTTCGCGAACAGGTAGCCGCCCAAGCTGATCCCCAGCATCGTCATGATGATGCCGAAAATCTTCGAGGCGAAGGCGACCTCGTCCTTCGTATAGTGCATGTAATCGAGATAGAATGGGTACGCGAAGCTGGCCCAGATGTTGTAGCAGATCGCGTAAGTCAGAATGAATCCGATCGCGGCGAGCACGCCCCAGCCCATTCGGCTCGACAACTCGGCAAGCGGATCGACGAGCGCCGAATAGAGATGGTTCATGACGGTGCGGCTGGGACGATGCGTGGGGTCGTGGGCCCTGAGAACCTTGTCCGGACTCTTCGCGAGGCGGTTCGCGATCGCCGCGACCGCCAGAGGCACGAACACGGTGGCGATGATGATCAACACGCCCCAGGTCTTCGTGAAATCGCCGACCGAGGGCGGCGTCGCGCCCGGCACCGCAGGCTCCAGCATTGACACCGCGAAGGTAACGAGCCGGACGATCGCCCAGAGCCAGCTGACGCCCACGATCGCGAGGAGCAAGGCGCGCACGCCTGGCTTGAGGGCACCTGGCTCGGCGAGCGCGCCGTACAGCTTCTGGCGTTCCGGCCGCGGAGTGTCGGGCGCGGTAAGGGTGATCACCAACAGCCCGACGAAAATTGCCGCCATCACCAGATAAACGTCAGGCCAGCTCATCCGGGCGGCCATCACCAGTGCGAGCGCGCCGCCGACGATCGAAGCCGTTCGATAACCGAACTGGGTCAGCGCGGAGAGCAGCTCGATCGGCGCTTCCTCGTCGGCCTGATCGATGCGCCACCCATCGATGGCGATGTCGTGGCTTGCCGACGCCAAGGCGGCGGCGAAGGCTGCCAATACGAAATTGCCGATCGAGGCCGCCGGATTCGTCATCGCGAGCAACGCAAGGCACGCCGCGATGGTGGCCTGGCACAAAGCGATCCAGCTCTTGCGCCGACCAAGGCGTTCCAGGCCGGGAATCCGCACCCGGTCGACGACTGGCGACCACAAAAACTTGAACGAGTAAGCGAGACCGATCCACGAGAAGATGCCGATGGTCGCGAGCTTGACCCCGACCTCGCCAAGCCACGCAGTCAGGGTTCCGACCAGGAGAGCGAAGGGAAGACCGGATGAAAATCCGAAGGCCAGCATCGTCGCCGATTTGCGAGTCGCGAGCGCCGCCTTGAGCAGCTTCAATCCCTTGGGCCGCTGGCCTGCCATTTGGATCCCCCTCCTCGGCTGAACGCGTGAAAGCTTAGACAGCAGCTTTCACGCACTGCCTAGCCCCGGGATGTATGCGACTTAACGCCCCGCCCCGCTACTCCGTCTGGCCGACCGGGATGAACAGCTCGAGCCCCTTCGGCGCTTTGACCTTCTCGCCCTGGAGGTGCCGGTCGACGCATTCGATCGCCTTGAGGAGCTGGCGGGCGGTGTAGGGCTTCGTCAGGCAGCCGACCGCAATCTCTCCCGCGCCGGCATAGGAATGTCCGGTGGCGAAGAGCGTGGGCACGCCGCGCTGCTTCGCGGTGACCGCCAGTTCGATGCCGGTGCGATCGCCGCGCAGCCGCACATCGCTAAGAATGAGATGGACGACTTCATTCTCGACCACCCGAAGCGCTTCTTCGAGGTCGTCGACCGTCGCGACGATCTCATATCCGGCGTCCCCGAGGAAATTTTCGTTGTCGAAAGCCGTCAGCGGTTCGTCCTCGACGATGAGTATCCGCTTGACGATCTGCTTACGCTTACCGAACAGCATCGAAACCCTGTCCCATGGCTCCGCCCCCGAAACAACCAACGCAACGAACGACGAAGCGTCGAGTGCCGCGCCCGCAAAGTCGACGCCGGACTGCTGCTGCCGCGCCACAGAAAGAGCCTGGCGGGCCGCAGCGCATCGCCAAGCTCCTCGCCCGCGCCGGAATCGCTTCACGGCGCGAGATCGAGCGCATGATCGCCGAAGGCCGCATTGCGCTCAATGGCGAAAAGATCACCACGCCCGCAACCCTGTTGGAGAGCGTGGACGGGCTGACGGTGGACGGGAGGCCGGTGCGGCCCGCCAAGGCGACCCGCCTGTTCCGCTTCTACAAGCCGCAGGGAACGATCACGGCGGCGCACGACACCAAAGGCCGGGCAACGATCTATGACCGCCTGCCGAAGGGCCTCCCGCGGCTCATGCCCGTCGGCCGTCTCGACTTCATGACCGAGGGCCTGCTTCTGCTCACCAACGACGGCGATTTGAAGCGCCAGCTGGAGCTCCCGCGCACCGGCGTTGTGCGGACCTATCGCGCGCGGGCCTTCGGGAATGTTACGCAACAGCAGCTGGAAGGGCTGGCCGAGGGCATCACGATCGAGGGCATCCACTATGGCTCGATCAACGCGAATTTGGAGCGCCGCACCGGCAGAAACTGCTGGATCGAAATGAGCCTCGCGGAGGGCAAGAACCGCGAGGTTCGCCGCGTCCTCGCCCATCTCGGCCTTCAGGTCTCGCGGCTGATCCGCACCGCCTACGGTCCGTTGACCCTCGAAGGCCTCGAGCCGGGCGACGCCGACGAACTAGAGGAAGCGGAGCTGGAGGCTTTCCGCAGAATTCTCAAATGAGGATCATCGCGGGGGAATGGCGCGGCCGCACGATCGAAGCGCCGCCAGACGAGGGGACGCGCCCGACCGCCGACCGGGTGCGCGAGAGTCTCTTCTCCATGCTCGCAAGCCGCCTCGGCTCGTTCGAAGGGCTGCGCGTCGCCGACCTCTTCGCGGGCAGCGGAGCGCTCGGGTTTGAGGCGCTTTCGCGGGGTGCGGCGCATGCCACTTTCGTCGAGAGCAATCCCAAAGCCTCCGCCGTCATCAAGCGCAATGCCGCCAGGCTCGGCGCGGCGGATCGAATTCAGCTTTTCACCGGCTCGGCGTTGGTGCTGCCCAAATCAGAGCCATTCGAACTGATCTTCGCCGACCCGCCTTATTCAGGCGGCGCCGGCAGCGCGGTTGTTCAAGCAGTCACGAAGGCTGGATGGCTGGCATCCGGCGGCTGGTTGAGCGTCGAAACCGCGCGAGCCGGCTCCATCGATCCGGACCAGCTTGGAATCGAAGCCGTGCGTGAGGTTGGCCGTGCCCGGATTACCCTTTTGCGGCGGTTTTAGCGGCCTTCTTGATCTCGTCGAGTTCGTTCGACAAGCGCCGTCCGACCGCCG
>DATJHD010000228.1:0-11497 GCA_035494275.1 Croceibacterium sp. | reverse complement strand
GCATCCGGTGGACCATCCGGTCATCGGCGAGCATCGCGTGCGCGGCGACATCCCGCTGCACATCTCCAACATTTCCGCCCACGGCTTCATGGTCGACGGGGCTCCGGACCTTGGCCGCGGCGACCGGGTGATCGTCCGCCTCCCGGTGATCGGCCGGATCGAGGCCTATTGCATCTGGATGGCGGACCGGCGGGCCGGTTTCCAGTTCGAGCGCATCATCCGCCTCGACGACTTCATGAGCATGATCGAGGCGCTGCAGCCCAATCCGCGGCTGCGCCGGCGAGGTTGATCGCTCCCCATTGAAATTCAAGAACTGACGGCTTGGCACCGCCACGCGCGCCTGTCATGGCGCGGAGCGTGACCGAACCGACTTCGCCCCTCCGGATCGCCGACTTCCGGAGCTTCTGGCTGGCGCGCTTCCTCGCGGTGTTCTCGACCCTCTCGATGGTCGTGCTGATCGGTTACCAGACGTACGACGTCGCCCGCTCCGCCTATCACATGGACCGTTCCGAGGCGGCGTTCATGCTCGGCCTGCTCGGCGCGGCGCAATTCGTGCCGCTCATGCTGTTGACGCCGGTCGCCGGCGTGGCCGCCGACCGCTTCGACCGTCGCATCGTCGTCCTGTGCGCAAACGTTGTCGACACGACAATTGCCCTTGCTCTCGCATTTGCCACCTGGAGCGAGGTGTTGAGCCTGCCGTTGTTGTTCACGCTCGCGGCCATGCACGGCGCCTCGCGCGTGTTCAACGGACCCGCCTTGTCAGCCATCGCCCCGAACATCGTCGGGCCGGCGTTGCTGCCCAAGGCGATCGCGCTCAGCTCGATTGCCTGGCAGGTCGGCACGGTCATCGGGCCTGCCATTGGCGGGCTGCTGTTCGCCTGGAATCCGGCCGTGCCGTACTTCCTCTCGGCCGCGTTGCTGCTCGTATCGGCGTTGCTCGTCATCTCGATCCGCCCTGTGCGCGCCCGTCACCACGGGCCGCCGGTGCATCCACTGCGCCAGATGATCGAAGGTTTCCGGTTCGTGCGGCGCGAGCGCTTCCTGCTGGGCTGCGTCACGCTGGACTTGTTCGCGGTGTTGCTGGGCGGGGCGACGGCGATGCTGCCGGTCTATGCACGCGACATCCTTGCGGTCGGCCCCGAGGGACTTGGCATCATGCGCGGAGCGCCCGCCGTCGGCGCCTCGCTCGTGGCGGCCCTGCTTTCCTGGCGGCCACTCGAATCGAACGTCGGCGTAAAGATGCTGTGGGCGGTCGCCGCGTTCGGTCTGGCGACGGTGGTGTTTGCCCTTTCGCGCAATTTCCCGCTGTCCCTCATCGCCCTCGGCTGCCTCGGCGCGGCGGACATGATCTCGGTCTTCGTCCGCAACTCGCTGGTCCAACTCAATACGCCCGACAACATGCGGGGGCGGGTCTCGTCGATTTCAGGCCTCGCGGTCTCTGCCTCGAACGAACTGGGCGAATTCGAATCCGGCCTCGTCGCCGGCCTGATCGGCGCAACCGGGGCGGTTGTGTTCGGTGGGGCGGGTGCGATAGTGATCACCGGCCTTTGGGCATGGATCTTTCCCGAGCTGCGCCTGGCGAAGACCTTTGCCCCGACATTTCTGCACGAGGATCATCAGCCGCAAGAAACTGGGAAGGAGCCCGCGACATGAAGGCCGACAGCGTTATCGCCACCATCGGCAACACCCCGCACATCCGACTCTCGCGGATGTTCCCCGATCACGAGGTGTGGGTGAAGAGCGAGCGGAGCAACCCCGGCGGCTCGATCAAGGACCGCATCGCGATGGCGATGGTCGAGGACGCCGAGCGTCGGGGCGAACTCAAGCCCGGCGGAACGATCATCGAGCCGACCAGCGGCAACACCGGTATCGGCCTGGCGATGGTCGCCGCCGTCAAGGGCTACAAGCTGGTTCTCGTCATGCCCGAGAGCATGAGCCTCGAGCGGCGCCGGCTGATGCTGGCCTACGGAGCGACCTTCGACCTGACGCCGAAGGAAGGCGGCATGAAAGCCGCGATCGCCCGGGCGCAGGAACTGGTCGACAAGACCGAGGGCGGCTGGATGCCGCAGCAGTTCGACAACCCGGCCAATGTCGCCATTCATGCGCACACAACCGCGCGGGAAATCCTCAACGACTTTGCGGACGCGCCGTTCGACTACCTGATCACCGGTGTCGGCACCGGCGGCCATCTCACCGGCTGCGCCGAGGTGCTCAAGAAGGCGTGGCCGAACCTCAAGGCATACGCAGTCGAGCCGACGCTGTCGCCCGTCATATCCGGTGGGCAGCCCGGACCGCACCCGATCCAGGGCATCGGCGGCGGATTCATCCCGACGAACCTGCACACCCAGTCGATCGACGGCGCCATTACCGTCGAGGCCGATGATGCCAAGGAAATGGCGCTGCGCTGTGCCCGCGAGGAAGGCCTGCTGGTCGGCATATCGAGCGGCGCGACCCTGGCGGCGATCCGGCAGAAGCTGGCCGACGTGGATGGCTCCGCCCGCATAATCGGCTTCAATTACGATACCGGCGAGCGGTATCTCTCGGTGCCGGACTTTTTGCCCACGGAGTGACGATTCGTTCCTCTTGCGCAGTTCGCCCTTGCCGGTGCATCTTGTTGACAATGTCAATCGCGGGAGGGGTCAATGAGTCGTCGTCTGGTTCTGGGAAGCCTTGGAATGGCCGCCATTTGCACGGCGGCGGTTCCGGCGGCCGCCCATCACTCGTTCGCGATGTTCGACAACACCCGGTCGGTCACTCTGCACGGTAAGGTCAACTACTATCAGTGGACCAATCCGCACGCCTACCTGCAGATCCAGGCCGACGACGGCAAAGGCGGCAGCAAGGCCTACACGCTGGAGATGACCAGCCCGAACATGCTGCATCGCGGTGGCTGGAGCTCGCGAACCGTGAAGCCGGGCGACGAAGTGACCGCCGTCATGTCGCCCTTGCGCGACGGCCAGCCCGGCGGTCTGCTGCTGGTGCTGACGCTGCCGAACGGCAAGGAAATGCTGCCCGGCGTGCCGAATGCACAGCGCTACAAGATCACCTCTTGAAGGAGCGGGCACGATGAGGTTCCTGTCCAAGGCCCTGCTGCTCGGCCCGTGCGTCGCAGCGTTCGCGGCTCCCGCTTCAGCGCATCCCGATTTCAGCGGCACGTGGGAACGCTATCCGCCGCCGGGCGAGAAGGCCGACCCCCGCTTTGCCCCGTCGGTCATTCCCGATCCCGACCTCAAGCCGCAATACCGCGCGGAGTGGGAAGAAGGCCAGAAAACGCTCAAGAGGCGGCTCGAGGAAGGCCAGCCCGCCGGCGACAACTATGTCCACTGCATCCCCGACGGCATGCCGGCGATGATGATGGGCATGTTTCCGATGGAGATCTTCCAGCGGCCAGAGCAGATCAACATCACGCAGGAAGCGTTCAACCAGACGCGGCGAATCTACATGAACCAGAAGCTGCCGAAGTGGGACGAGGTCGATCCGAGCTTCTACGGCGCCTCCGTCGGGCACTGGGAAGGTGACACGCTCGTGCTCGAGACCACCGGGATCAAGGACGACGTGCGTTTTCGATGGACCCCGCACTCGGACGCGATGAAGATCACCGAGCGCCTGCGCCTGCTCGCGCCGGACATCCTGCAGGACCAGATCACCGTTACCGACGACTATCTCGAGAAGCCGTGGACCTACTCGTACTCGTTCCGCAAAATGAAGGATTACAAGCTGCAGGAATACGTCTGCACGGACAATCGCGAATACGTCGATGCCCAGGGCAACCAGCGCATTCACCTTGAAGGGAATGGAGGCGATCACTAGGCGCATGGCTTCGCAACCAAAGCGGAGCGCCCATGACCCCCGAAACGATTCCTTACAAGGACGGTGAGACCGCCCTTACCGGCCTGCTCTTCCGGCCTCCCGGCAAGCCTCGCGCCGCGATCCTCGTCTACCCGACGATCATGAACCAGGAAGGCGTGGTCTTCGAGAAGGCCGCGTCGCTCGCCGAGCACGGCTATCTCGCCTTCATGGCTGACTTCTACGGCAAGAACCCCGCCGACTTCGGTCAATCACGCGAGTTTGCTGCCGAAATCCGACCGCAGCCGCAGGATTTTCGCCGGCGCATCCGCCAGGCGATCGCTTCGCTGGTGTCGTTGCCCGAGGCGCGGGGCATGCCGCTCGGCGCGATCGGCTTCTGCATGGGCGGCGGCGCAGTGCTCGAGCTTGCGCGCGAGGGGGCTCCGCTCGATGTCGTCGCCAGCTTCCACGGCTTGCTGCAGACCGATTTGCCCGCCGAACCCGGCAAGGTCACGGCGCGCATTCTCGTGTGTCATGGCGACGCCGACCCGGCGGTGCCGCGCAGCCAGGTGACTGCCTTCTGGGAGGAGATGGATGCGGCGGGCGCCAACTGGCACTTCCACTCCTACAGCGCGGTCAAGCACGGCTTCACCAATCCGGCGCCGCCGCTCAATCCGGCCGTCGCCTACGATGCCAGCGCCGACCGGCAAAGCTGGGCGGCGATGTTCGCCCTGTTCGACGAGGTGTTCGAGCGCCCGAGCTAGCGACGCTCAGGCGAACATCGCCATGCCGCCGTTGACATGCAGCGTCTGCCCGGTGACGTAACCGGCTTCCTTGCTGGCGAGGTAAACCACCGCCGCGCCGATGTCCCCTCCCTCGCCCATCCGGCCCATCGGAATGCGGCCGTTGATCGCTTCCTTCTGCGCCTCGTTCAGGGCCTCGGTCATCGCGGTGCGGATGAAACCAGGCGCAATGCAGTTGGCGGTGATGCCGCGGCTGGCGACCTCCTGCGCGAAGCTCTTGGTCATGCCGACCAGCCCCGCCTTGGCGGCGGCATAGTTGACCTGCCCGGGATTGCCCGTCGCCCCGACGACGCTCGTGATTGTCACGATGCGCCCGAAACGCGCCTTCATCATCGGCTTCGAAGCGGCGCGCAGCAGGCGGAACGCGGCTTCGAGGTTGATGCGGATCACCGCGTCCCACTCCTCGTCCTTCATCCTCATCGCGAGGTTGTCGCGGGTGATGCCGGCGTTGTTCACGAGGATGTCGAGCTGTCCGAACGTGTCGAGCGCGGCGGGCACAAGCTCTTCGACCTGCGTCGTGTTCGACAAGTCGCACGTAATCTCGATGTGGTCCTGCTCCGACTGGGCGTTAAGTTCGTCACGGAAAGCCCTGAGCTTGCTCGAATTCGAACCCGACAAGGCCAGCCGGGCGCCCTGCTTCGCCAGGCACCGCGCGATCGATGAGCCGAGCCCGCCGCTGGCGCCGGTGACGAGGGCGGTCATTCCCGAAAGGTCGAACATGCTTACTGCCCTTTCTCACGAGCCGAAAATTCACGAATTCCGAGCCGCTGCGATGCCATGAATCCGAGCAGCACGCCCGTGTTCGCGGCTGTCATTTCATCGGTACCAACGCCTGCGCCGAGCAGGAATGCGCCGATCGCAAAGGTGTCTTGCAGAGAGGCGCCTTCCTTGCTCTTCGCGATTCCTCCATCACGGCTCGCTCGATCGCGGCCCACGAGTTGTCGCGGTCGTCCCCCTCATGCGATCTCCCTTGCCAAGGCTTCGATGTCGCCCATCGACGCCACGCTGGTCACGGTTACATCCTCGAGCGTACGCGAGACCATCGGGCCGAGAACCTTTCCCCCGAGCTCGACAAAATGATCGACGCCGGCGGCGTTCATCGCCAGCACGCTTTCGCGCCAGCGCACGCGGCCGGTGATCTGCTCGACGAGGAGGAGCCGCTCCGCCCTGGGATCGGTACACTCCTTGGCGGTAACATTGGGATAGAGCGGCAGGCGCAAGGGCGCTGGAGGGCAACGCTCGAGCGCCGCGTCCATTGCCTCAGCCGCCGGCGCCATCAGCGAGCAGTGGAACGGCGCCGAAACGGGCAGCATGACGCCGCGCCTGATGCCGAAATCCTTCGCCCGCGCCACGGCCCGCTCGATTGCGCCCGTGTGACCGGACAGCACGACCTGGCCTGGATCGTTGTCGTTGGCGACCTCGCACACCTCGCCCTCGGCGGCCGCCTCGGCAAGAGCGGTCGCCTTTTCGATGTCGGCTCCAAGCAGCGCGCACATCGCGCCCTCGCCGACCGGCACGGCCGCCTGCATCGCGAGGCCTCTCAGCCGCAACAGCCGGGAGGCGTCGGCGAGGCTGAAGGCGCCGACCGCGCACAGCGCGGTGTACTCGCCAAGGCTGTGGCCGGCGACGCAATCGCCCTTGTCGGCCAGCGAAATGCCGCCTTCCTTCTCGAGCACGCGGAGCGTGGCGATGGCGTTGGCCATGATCGCGGGCTGGGCGTTCTCGGTCAGGGTAAGCGCGTCCTCCGGCCCTTCGCGCATGATGGCCGAAAGCCCTTGCCCCAGCGCCTCGTCCACTTCCTCGAATACCTCGCGCGCCGCGGCGCTGGCCCCGGCCAGTTCGACACCCATGCCGACCTTCTGGCTGCCCTGCCCGGGGAAAATGAATGCTCGCATCACGCAACTCCCTTTGCCGCGGCGGTTAGGAGCGCGCGAAGTCCGCCGCAAGGCCGAACGGAACGATCTTGTTGTCCGCATCATGGCCGACATCGGCGCGGCCAAGATAGGGGATTCCGGATCTTTCGCACCAATCCCGCGCCATCTCCTCCGGTTCCGTGCCGAAAGGCCGGTCATTCTCGGGAATCGCGCTCAAACGCCCGAGCCGCAGACCGGCAATGCCGCGCAGGTGCTCGGTCACGTGAAACAACAGCCGGTCGATGGCGTAAAGATGCTCGGCCACCTCCTCGATAAGCACGACGTGGCCGGCGAGGTCGGGCAGGAAGCGGGTGCCGCACAGCATCGCGAGCGTGATCAGGTTGAACGCCACCGTCGGGCGGTGTGTCAGCGCGGGCTCGAGGCCGTCCGGCTCGCCGGAAAACCAACGCAGCGCCCGCCGAACCGCCTCTGCGCCGTCTTCGCGACGGATATCGACCGGCATCGGGCCGTGAACCGCGCGGGCAAAGCCGTGCTTGTGCGCGGCCGCGAGCAGGTAGCCGCAATCGGAATAACCGAACCATTGCTGATCCGATTTTCGCCGGCCCAGCGCCTCGACCGTCTGCGCCGCTATGCGGTTTGAGCCATATCCGCCCTTGGCGAACCACACGGCGTCGGCCGCCGAATTGGCGCAGGCCAGCAGGGCGCCGAGCCGCATGTCGTCTGGCCCTGCGAAGTGCCCGCTGTCGGCAAAGCATTGCGGATGAAAATCAAGCTGCAGCGCCGGAAACTCGCGCTTTGCCAATTGCTCGACCCGCGCCGCGTCCGCGCTGGTGATCGGCGTTCCCGGGGCGCAGACGGCGATGCGTTTCATCGCTGCGTTCTAGCTGTCTTGTGTTGCCCCCGACAACCGCATACCTGCCGGCCATGCCCGACACGGCCGACCTCGCCCGCCACCCCTGGTTCTTCTGCGGCATCGGCGGATCCGGCATGCTGCCGCTGGCGACGATCCTGAAGGGCCTCGGCGCGGACGTGGCCGGGTCCGATCGCAGCCGCGACCAGGGCCGCACGCCCGAGAAGTTCGCCTGGCTGGAGCGGCACGGCTTCTCGCTCTATCCGCAGGATGGCAGCGGCATCGTCTCGAACGACCAGACGCTGGTCGCCTCCGCGGCGATCGAGGAAACCGTTCCCGAAGTCGTCCGCGCAACCGAACTCGGCTGCCCGCGCATGACTCGCGCCGAACTGCTCGCGACGCTGTTCAACGCCGCCGGGTGCGGGATCGCCGTCGGCGGCACGAGCGGCAAGTCGACCGTCACCGGGATGCTCGGCTGGATCATGGAGCAGGCGGGCCGCGACCCGACGATCATGAACGGCGCGGTGATGAAGAACTTCGTCTCGAGGGATGCGCCGTTCGCCAGCGCAAAGGTCGGAGAGGGCGGCGTGTTCGTCTCGGAAGTCGATGAAAGCGACGGATCGATCGCGCTTTACCGACCGCGGGTGGCGGTGCTGCTCAACGTCAGCCTCGACCACAAGAGCATGGAAGAGCTGCGCGCGCTGTTCTCGCAGTTCGTCATGGTCGCCGGACGCGTGGCCGCCAATGCCGATGACGACGAAGCACGCCTGATCGCGGCGCACGCAAGCGATGTGATCACGTTCGGAATTCACGCGGCCGACGCGACCCTTGGCATCGTCGAGGGCACTGTCGACGAGACCGGAAACGGGATCGGGGCCCAACTGATCGACCGCCGCGACGCAACCACGCACGCGCTCGCCCTACAGATGCCGGGAAGGCACAACTTGTCGAACGCCCTTGCAGCCGTCGCCGGCGCGGCGGCGGCCGGTGTCGCGGTCGCCGACGCGGTGGGCGCGCTGAAAAGCTTCAAGGGTCTCGCTCGCCGCTTCGACGTCATCGGGTCGAGCCCGTCGGGCATCACCGTCATCGACGACTTCGGACACAACCCCGAGAAGTGCCGTGCGACGCTGCGGACATTGCGGTCGCATCCAGGGCGCGTCATCGCCTTCTTCCAGCCGCACGGCTATGGGCCCTTGCGCCAGATGGGCCACGAGCTGGCCCGCACGTTCGCCGACGAGCTCGGACCGGGCGACCTCACGCTGATGTGCGACCCGGTCTACTTCGGCGGCACGGTCGACCGCAGCGAAGGCAGCGAGCGCATCGTCGCCATGATCGAGGAGCACGGTGGGCACGCCGAGTATGTCGCCACCCGCGACGCTTGCGGCGAGCGCATCATCGCCCTTGCCCGACCCGGCGACAGGATCGTCGTGATGGGGGCGCGCGACGATACCTTGACGGCCTTTGCACGACAGGTTCTCGCGCGACTCTCGTAAGCCGAGCCCGCGACCTCACGCGGCGAGCGGCTGCAATTCCTCATCCGCGCCGTCAAGGCCCGCGAGCAAGCCGATCCGCACGGCATCGGTGCCCGAACGCGCGCGCAGCTTGCGCATCATGTTGCCGCGGTGGATCTCGACGGTACGAGGGCTGATGCCGAGGCGCTGGGCGATTTCCTTGTTGGAGTCGCCCACCATGAGCAGGGCAAGGACGTCGAGCTCGCGCGCGCTCAACCGGGCGACCCTTGCCTTGGCCGACAAGCGAGTGCGAGACTTCGCGGCCCTCAGCTCGCCCTCGCACCGCAGGCGCTCCAAGGCCGTCTCGAGCATGTCTCGGGCGAACGGCCAGGCGAGATAGTCGACCGCACCGTCACGCATCACGCCAACGATGCGCGCCGGCGCAGGCGCTTTGCAATAGAGCGCCACCGGCAGATTCGCCGAGGCGGGATCAAGGATGCTTGCGAGGTTGCGGAACTCTTCGGCCCCGGCCTCGTCGCACAGCAACACGCAGCCGGTCGCCGGAGCGCTGGCGAGGAACTCCTCGAGGCCCTCGTAGATTTCGCCATGGACCTGCAACTCGCGAAGCTCGAACGCGATCTTGGCTCGGCGGTGAACATCGGGATCGACGATGTGGACGTGCAAGGGGCTGGTCATGGCGCGACTTCTCCGGGGGCGTTCTCGTCGTCGGCTCAATCCCCGCCGAAGAGACTTCCTTCGAACAGTGGTTTAGCGGTCTCGTTGCCCCCCGCGCATCGGTAATTGTCCGGATGCAGCCTTACTTCACCTCGTAGAACCTGATGAGCACGGCCGGCCCGTCCTTCGCCTGCGCCATGCCCAGCGTGCCGACGAAGGTCCTTTTCCCCAGCCAGTCGTATTTGCCGAGCGGCGGCTCGAACACAGGGTGGGTCCGTACCGGCGCGGGCGCACCCTTGTCGCCGGGGCAGATTTCGCCGGTATTGACGACGTTGATGACGACCCCGTCATCGGTCTTCAGGAAGTAGTCGGCCTTGACATCCGTGCAGCCGTCGGCGCGGGTGAGCTGCCAGTCCCAGCCGCCCGGCATGACTTCGCCCCTGATCCTGGGTCCCTCGAAATGGCCCCCGGTGATCGGAATGATCCGCCTGTCGCCCCGGACGGTCTTGCCGACCTCCACGACTTTGCCGAGCGTAACCGTCTCCTCGAAAGCGAATTCCACGACGGGTGCCGGCGTCTCCTGGGCGGCGGCCGCGGACCACAGCGCCGTCACGCCTATCGCCATCAATGCCTTGCCAATATGCATGTCGTCCCCCCAAAAACATCGGCCGGGAAGGCGGTATGCGGGGTAGTTGTCAGGCGGTCAACGAGGCACGCCGCGGACCTGGTCGGGTTCCTCGGAAATTCCCGTGTGGTGGCGATAGACCAGCTCCCATCCGCGCCAGCCCGTATACAGCAGGATTACCACGACCGCCGCGCTGATCAGCAAGCCGACCGGCAGGATGTCGGTGTTGTGCGGCCCCGAGCGGACGAACAGGCTGGCAATTTCCAGCACGACCGCGGTGACGTTGCCGATCATGTGATGCCACGCGGCCTTGTATTGGCGCACGAGGCGATCGCCGAGGAAATCCGTCAACCCGGCGAGCGCCGCCAGCGCCGCCATCGCCAGGCCGGCGCACAGCAGGTAGAACGACATGCGCGACCAGAACGGATCGCCCTTGATCGCGAACAAAATGTCGGTCAGCAGCGTCCCGACGAAAAACGCGATCGGGAACGGTATCAGCATCGGATGTATCGGGTGGCCGGCGATCTGCGCCGTCGAGTGCGGATGCTGGTGCATCTGAGTGGCCATGGCGTTTCTCCCAACGCCTCCCCGCACGAGCAACGGGCGGCGCATGGGCTTGGTTCCGCCCAGGGCGGGGCTTCCCTTGCAATAGCGCGGGAAAGCTGTATGTGCGCCCCTTCCTCGCGCGCCGCCGTGCCCCCGGGGAAATCGAAGAAAGCCGGAGGGGCCCCTGCACCCGCGGGATCAGCCAGCGATCGGCACGGAAATGAAAGGAACGCGCGCATGCCGCTGTACGAGCATGTCTTTCTCGCGCGCCAGGACCTGAGCCAGGCTCAGGTGGACGCCCTGGCCGCAACAGCCACCGAAATCGTCGAAGCCGGCAAGGGCAAGGTCACCAAGACCGAGACCTGGGGTCTCAAGAACCTCGCCTACAAGATCGACCGCAACCGCAAGGCGCACTTCGTGCTCCTCAACATCGAAGCGCCGGGCACGGTGGTCGCCGAGCTCGAGCGGCAGAACCGCATCAACGAAGACATCATCCGCTGGCTGACCGTCAGCGTCGACGAGCACGAGGGCGGTCCCTCGGTGATGATGCGCAAGAACGAGCGCGAGCGCCGGCGCCGCAACGAGCGGGGTGAAGACTGATGGCCCGCCCGTTCTTCCGCCGCCGCAAGTCCTGTCCGTTCTCGGCCAAGGACGCCCCCGCGATCGATTACAAGGACGTGCGCCTGCTGCAGGGGTTCATGTCCGAGCGCGGCAAGATCGTGCCGAGCCGCATCACCGCGGTTTCGGCCAAGAAGCAGCGCGAGCTGGCCAAGGCGATCAAGCGCGCCCGCCATCTCGGCCTGTTGCCCTACATCGTGAAGTAAGGAGGGCCGCACCATGCAAATCATCCTCCTCGAACGCATCGAAAACCTCGGCACGATTGGCGA
>DATJHD010000227.1:0-13619 GCA_035494275.1 Croceibacterium sp. | reverse complement strand
CGTCGAGCCGGACAACCAGTGGTGGCGCGAGCTCAACCTCGGCAGCCCGGAAGCGGTGATCAAGGTTTTCGTGCAGGAATCCGGCTGCTTCACGATCGTCAATCGCGGCCGCGCGATGCAAAGCCGGTCGATGGAACGCGCGCTCGCCGACAGCGGCGAGCTCCAGCGGGGCTCGAACCTCGGCAGGGGACAGGTTAAGGCAGCAGATTACTTCCTCCAGCCGGACATTGTCACCAGCAACGCCCATAGCGGCGGCGGCGGAATCGGTGCGGTCGCCGGCGGGCTGCTCGGTCGCGGCTTCCTCGGCGGCGTGGCCGGGAACATCAGCGTCAACAAGAAGGAAGCGAGCGTCACGCTCTCGCTGGTCAACGCCCGCACGACCGAGGAAGAGGCGCTGATCCAGGGCTACGCGCGCAAGTCCGATGTATCGTTCGGCGGCGGCGGCGGAGGCGGCTGGTGGGGCGGTTTCGCCGCGGCCGGCGGCACCGGCTATTCGGACACCGCCATCGGCCAGGTCATCGTGCTCGCCTATCTCGATGCCTACACAAAGCTCGTCGGCCAGTTCGGCGGGCTGCCGGACAACGCCTCGGCGGCGGCACCGCGAGCGCAGTGACCGTTGTCCCCGGGGGCGCCCCCTGGGACAGCTCTTGACGTAGTCCAGCCGTAACCCGGCGGATGCCGTGCGCGCCGAAAAAGAATTTGAGACAAAGTCAAAAAGTCCATAGAGTGGGCGCGAAAACACGCTCATGAGAGGGGCCCTTGAAATGCGTCGCCGTCTGAAGTCACGTCTTGCCGTTGCCGTTTCCACTGCTGCCGCCGCGGCCACGATGCTCACGGGACCCACCGGCGCCCTGGCGCAGAAGGCCCCTGCAAAAGCGGCGGCTGCCGCCAAGACGGCACCGGTCAAGGAATGGACGGTGCCAAAGGACCTGAACGCTCTCGTGCCGGTCAACACCAGCTACACCCCGCCGCGCACGGCCTGGGGCGATTACGATTTCGCGCACACCTACCAGATCGAAAACCTCAACGCCGCGCGCATCCTGTTCCAGCGGCCGAAAGTGTTCGGCAACCGCAATTACGTGACGCCGGAAGAGTTCGCCCGGCGCATCGCCAACGCGAAGCGCTCGGACGCGTCGTTCTCGAACGAAGGCCAGGGTCTCAACGCGGGCGGCACGCAGGGCCTTGCCGACTGGCTCACCCGGACCGAGTTCGGCCACCGCACCTCGATGCTGATCAGCCCCGCCGACGGCCAGCTGCCGGCGCTGACGCCGTGGGCCGACGCGATGTGGCGGCAGGGACGCTCGAGCTGGGTCCCCGGCCAGGCTTATGACACTCCGGCCGACTTCGACAGCTGGGACCGCTGCGTCTCGCGCGGGTTCCCGGCCTCGATGTTCCCGTTCCGCTACAACAACGGCATCCGCATCTTCCAGTCGCCGGGCTACATGGTGATCAGCCTGGAGATGCTCGGCACGCGGGTCATCCCGATCGGCAACGCGAAGAAGTGGCCCGGGCCGGTCGAGGCTTGGATGGGCGACAGCCGCGGCCATTGGGAAGGCAAGACCTTCGTCATCGAGACGAGCAACATCAAGAGCGGTGACGGCGTCAGCTACGACATCCAGAAGCGCGCCGCGAGCCCGCTCAACATGGCGACACAGAACGTGCCGCCGTTCAACACCATTCCGACGAGCACCCAGGCGCACACCGTCGAGCGGCTGACGATGGTCGACCCCAACACGATGGACTACCAGATCACCTACGACGATCCGCTCGTGTTCACCCAGCCATGGACCGCGCGCTTCGAATGGGCGCGTGACGACAGCTACCAGTTCTTCGAATATGCCTGCATCGAGGGCGACGTGCAGGTGGCGAACTACATCAAGGCATCTCGCGCCGAACGCGCGCAGATCGCCGCCGGCACCCGCAAGGCCGAGACGACGCAGCAGGATTCGCGCACGCGCTTTGCCGGCCAGTTCGACTTCGATCCGGCGGCCAACGACCGCCCCGGCCCGCCGCCGGGAGCGCGGCGCGGCGGCCAGCAAGGCGGTCAGCAGCAGCAGGCCCGTCCGCAGGGCGGCGGCTGAGGCGTCAGCCTTCGCCCCGGCATCTGACCCGCAAGGCGCGCAGCGCCTCCAGTAGCTGGCTTTGCGTGTAAGGCTTCGCGAGAGCCGACACGCAGCTGTCGTCATCGTAGCGGCTGGCGAGTTCCGCGGCCCGCGAGCGCGAGGTGATAACGATCGGCAAGTCCCGGTGCAGGCGGCGGAGCGAGCGAAACAGCCTGTCGGCGTCAGCGGTGGACGGCCCGTCGTCGATCACCACCGCGGCGTAGCTTCCCTGCGCGGCCCGCACCTTGCCGAGCGCTTCCGTCGCGGTCGCGGCGATCTCGCTGTGAAAGCCGGATTGGGACAGGGCCTTGCGGGCAATCTCGAGATCGGCCCGATTCTCGTCGACCACGAGCACGCTGCCGTCGCCGCTGTCGAGTACATCGCGCACCTTCTGGGCAAGCCCCTCGAACGTGAACGGCTTGGCGATCATCTCGACGCCCGGATCGAGCCGGCCGTTGTGGTCCACCGCGTTGCGGGTGTAGCCCGAGGTATAGAGCACCTTCACCCCAGGCTGCATCCGCCGGGCTTCGGCGGCGAGCTCCGACCCGCTCATGCGAGGCATGACCACATCCGTGAACAGCAGGTCGATCTCTCCGTCGAACCGTTCCATCTGGTGGAGCGCCGATGGCCCGTCGTGCGCTTCGAGTACCCGGTAGCCGAGCTCCTGCAGGCACTCGACCGTATAGCTGCGCACGTCGACATCATCCTCGACGACCAAGATCGTCTCCCGCGCCGCACCCGCCTCGGCGGCGGGCCGGGAGACCTCGTCGTCCGCTTCGATCTCGGCGTCCCCGAGCAGGCGCGGCAGGTAGACCTTTATGGTCGTGCCATGCCCTTCCTCGGAATAGAGCTTCACGTGGCCGCCCGATTGCTTGACGAAGCCGTAGATCATCGAGAGCCCCAGGCCGCTGCCCTTGCCCACCTCCTTGGTGGTGAAGAACGGTTCGAAAGCGCGGTTGAGCACTTCCTTGCCCATACCGGTGCCGGTGTCGGTGACGGCGATCATCACATATTGCCCGGGCGACACCTCCGAGTGATTGGCTACATAACTCTTGTCTAGTTGCGCATTGGCGGTCTCGATCGTGAGCTCGCCGCCGCCCGGCATGGCGTCACGGGCGTTGAGGCCGAGGTTGAGGATCGCGCTCTCCAGCTGGTTCGGATCGGCTTCCACTCGCCACAAGCCGGGCGACGTGACGATTTCGAGCCGAACGTGTTCACCAAGGGTTCGCTGGAGCAGGTCCGACATGCCCGTGACCAGCCGATCGACGTCGATCGGCTTCGGCGTCAGCGGCTGGCGCCGGGCGAAGGCGAGCAGGCGCTGGGTCAGCGCCGCGGCGCGGTCGGCCCCTTTCATCGCGTTCTCGAGCGAGCGCTTGAGCCGTGGATCAGAGGTCGCCGATTCTTCCAGGGCACGCTCGGCCCGCGCGATGTTGCCGGTGACGACGGTCAGCAGATTGTTGAAGTCGTGAGCAATGCCGCCGGTGAGCTGACCCACGGCCTCCATCTTCTGGGCCTGGCGCAGCGCCTCTTCGGCCTCCGCGCGGCGGGCGACTTCCGCTTCGACCTGCTCCTGCAGCTGGTCCTTCAGCTGGCGCAGTCCTTCCTCCGCCAGCTTCGGCCCGGTGATGTCGATCACCGTGCCTATGAAGCGGCGCGCCCGGCCGTTCTCGAACACGGCCCGGCCAGCGGCCGAAATCCACCGCTCGACGTTATCCTCGACGCCGATGGCGCGGTATTCGACATCGTATCGCCCGCTTCCCTGCGGATCGAGTGCCTGCTGCACCGCCGCCAACGTCGCATCGCGATCATCGGGATGGAGCGCTGGAACGAAGGTGCCTTCGAAGCTGACGTCGGCGTCCGCGGGCAAGCCGAACAGTTGCTTGCATTTGGCATCCCAGGTCAACTCGCCGGTCACGGGATTGTAGTCCCATGTGCCGATATCGGCGGCATCGGTGGCAAGGCGCAGGCGAGTTTCGCTTTCCGCAAGGTCGGCTTCCGCGAGGCGCCGGTGGGTCAGTTCGCGCTCAAGCTCGTTCACGAGGCGCGTGTTGTCGATCGCCACCGCCGCTTCGGCCGCGAGGCCGGCCACCGTCGTTTCAGCCCGCAGGTCGAACACGCCTGCCCGTGAATGGCCGAAGAAAAGGCCGCCGATGACTTCACCCGAACGGGAGATCACCGGAACGGCGAGATAGCTGCGCACGGGCATGTGGCCTTCGGGCATGCCGGCGTAGGGCTTGTTGTGCCCGTAGCGCGGATCCTTGGTGATATCGTCCGAGCGGACAATTCCCTCGCCCAGGAACGTCGGCCCGAACACGGGGGTGTTGCGCGGCTGCGGGAACTTCGCGAACGCTTCAATCGGGACGCCGGACAGAGTGTAGAGCCTGTAGCTCTCGCCTTGCTCATTCTCGACGTTGTAGAAAAAGGCGCCGAATTCGGCGCCCGACAGCTCGACCCCGGCATCGGTGACGATCTGCACGAGCACCTTTAGATCGGTCTCGGCGGCGAGCGCCGAGCCCGCGCGGTTGAGGACTTCGAGCGCGCGACGTTCCTCGAGGAGCGCTTCCTCGGCCGCCCGGCTCTGCGAGCGGTCGCGCACGATCTTGGTGAAGCCGACGAGCTCGCCCGCGGCATCGTGAACCGGCGTCATCTCGCCCGCGGCCCACAGCCGGGCCCCATCCTTGCGAATTCGCCATCCCTCGGCCCCGCCGCCGCGGCCGTGTTGACGCGCCTCGCGCATTTCGAAGGCAAGCGCCTGCTCGCCCACTCCCTCGGGGAACAGGCGCCGGACATCGTGGCCGAGCATTTCCCTTTCGGTCCAGCCGAAAATCCGCCGCGCGCCCTCGTTCCAGCTCGTAACACAGCCGTCCAGGTCGAGGGTGATGATGGCCGTCTCGATCGCGCTATCGACGATCTGGCGCCACTCGGCAGCGGTTATTTCACTTCGACCCCCACTCGAAGACGCCATCTCCTCCCCCCGAAAGTTAAACCTTGAGCCTCCCGAACGTTCGAGGGTTGATTTGGTTGCCGATTGTTGACGCGATCAGGGGCCGACGTCCTGCACCGGCGGGGCCAAGCGGCGGGCGCGGCCGGGGCCGAAACCGAGCGGGCCGGCAATCGCCTCGTTCCAGCCGTAGACGTCCGGGTTGAAATGCACGCCCGAGCCGTCGACCCACGTGGGGTGATAGAGCAGGCGCACCGTGATCGGATGCGGCAGCTTGACGAAGCTCTCCTTGCCGGTCGCCTGGGCCTTGCGCCAGGCATCGGTGACTTGCTCGTCAGCGGCGATCATCTGCGCGAAACCGAGCGCGTCCTGCACCCTCACGCACCCATGGCTGCGGGCCCGCTCGTCGGTTGCGAACCAGGACTTCTCGGGCGTATCGTGGAGATAGATCGCATAAGGATCGTCGAGGTCGAACTTCACCAGGCCGAGCGAATTGTCCGGGCCGGATTGCTGGACGATCCGCCCATCCTTCCAGATCATGTGGTGCCGGCTCAGATAGGCCGGCGAGACGTGGCTCATCTCCTTCTCCTGGATCGATTTCGGCACGTTCCAGGTGGGGTTGGCGACCAGGCGAAAGAGCGAAGCCTTAAGCTGCGGCGTCTCCCAGCCCGGCTGCCCGACAATCACGCGCCGCTGGTCGGCAACCTGCCCGTCGCGAAAATAGGTGAGCGATGCCGTGGCAATGTTTACGTCGATGCGCGTCGCGCCCGGAGCGCGCTCCAGCCACCGGCGCCGCTCGAGCGCGACGGCCGCGGCACGCGCACGATCGGCCGGAGCCGTGTTGAGCTCATCGATCGTGGCGGGCCCGATCGTGCCGTCCGGCCGGTCGCCACTGTCCTTCTGGAATGCGCGGATGGCCTTGGCGATGGCCGACGTATAGCGCTTCGACTTCGGGTCCGCGGCGGAGGGGAGATAGCCAATCGTGTGGAGCACTGTGGCGATTGCCGGGACGCGGGCATCCTCCTCGCCAGGGCGGATGCGCGCGCCCTTGGCCGGAATGCCGGCACTTGCCTTGTCGCCGGTCACCTGCCGCATCTGCCGATAGACGAGAGACAGCGCGCGATAGTCGGCATCGTGCGGAGGGAGGCTTGCGAACCACTCCAGGAGCTTGCCGGCCTGCAACGCGGTGCGCAGGCCCGCGGCGAGGTCCGGATCGGGCCTGGGCACGGCGTAGATCTTGTACAGACCGCCTGTCGGATCGACCACGCCCTTGGCCAGGGCCGAGGCGTAAGCGAGCGCGGCCTTGGTCAGGCTCGCCTCGCGCATCGCGGGCGATTGCCTGGCGGCATCGGTCAGAAAGACGACGTGATCGAGGCCGTTCTCGGCGCGTTTCGAGAGCACCTCGCCGAGGTCCTTCTCCGCCTTCCTCGACCACACGGCCTGCCATCCTTCGGCATCGTAGAACACGCGCACGCCCGGGTCCGTGGCGGCGCCCTTCAGGGCATCGATCGCCACTTCGGGGGCGCCGTTGTCGTTCTTGCTTTGCTGAGGGCCGCAACCGGCGGCGAGGAGGATGGATAGAGAGACCAAGCAGGTGGAATATTTCACGGCGGCTCCGTTTGCGGCGAGGCGAGACGACACAAGAAAAGGGACCACGCGTTGCGGTCCCTTCCTGCTGCAACTCTCGGAGTCCCGCGGCCGTTCCGCCGCCAAGGTGTTGAAAGCGCCTTAAACCAGCTTGTCGGCGTAGATCATGCGCCCCTCGCCGAGCCAATCCATCGTCGGGCGGACTTCGGCATCGTTGAGCGCAAAGCAGCCCCAGCTGCGGCCGATGCGGCCGCGCGCGTTGGCAACGTCGGGGTCGACGTAGCTCGCGGCATGGATGACGATCGCCCGCTCGAGGGCGGCGTTGTTGGTGGCATCAAGCCCGATCAGTCGCTGCGAAGCGCCGTGCTTGCCGTAATAGCGGTTGGCCGTGCAGTACGCGCCCTGGGAGCTGCAGTCCGAGCCAGGCGCGTTCGAGAACTGCTGGACATAACCGCTGTTGGAAAGATCCGAGCCCTTGCCGTGGGCGACGAGCAGCGTGCGCTCGACCTTGCCGCTCTCGAGATCGACAAGCTGGAAGCGCGGCTCGCGCGACGGCAGCGAGAAGTCGACCAGTGCAATGCGATCGCGCCGGGCGATGTAGGCGCCGTGGCTGTTCAGCGAAGCCATCGCCTTTTGCAGCAGCGGCGGCATGGCCGACTGCACCGGGGCCGCCGGAACCACCTGCGGCAGCAGCGGCGTCGGCAGGCGATTCGGCATCGGGCTGGACTTCGCCAGCAATGCTGTCGAAGCTCCCGCGGACATGGCAATGGCAGCGCCGACGAAATGTCGGCGATTCATGTTCATCGATACGATCCCTGTTGGTTGCGACCCGGAGCTTCAGCAGGGCTCCCGTTGACTTTGCCCAATACCACGAGGTTGGTTAACGTCAGCTTTCGAGGCGTCGAGTCGTGCCGGATACGGGACGAACGGCCCGAGTTATCCGGAACTGCCTCGCGCGCTGCGAAAAAAGCGTCTTGCCTGGCCGGAGGTCGCGGCCCGTCACGCTGTCTTGCGGGATTTTTCCGCCAGGTCGACCAGGCTGTCGGGCGTCAGCACCTGTGGCAGCTGCTGCGCCTCACCGCCGGCGGGGTACCACAGGTACAGCGGCACCCCGGCCGCACCGTGCGCGGTAAGAAACCTGGTGATCGCCGGATCGCGCCTGGTCCAGTCGCCCTCGATCGCGATCACGCCGGCCTTGCGGAACGCGTCGCGAGTGGCGTCACGCTCGATGGCGACGCTCTCGTTGACCTTGCAGGACAGGCACCAGTCGGCCGTGAACCACACGAACACCGGCTTGCCGGAAGCCCGCGCCTTGGCGAGGATCGCTTCGCTGAATGGGTCGGCCGGGAGCACGCCTTGCGCCGCAGCGGTCGGCGCCGCCTGCACGTGCGGCAGGACCAGCACGGCGAGCAGCAGCGTAACCGCAGCGCCCACGGCTCCCGGGCCCCACCCGGACCTGCCGGCCCGTTGCAGCCGGCCGATCATCAACAGCAGCGCTATCATGGCAAGTGCGATTGCCAACGCAGCAACGGCGAAGAGGTTGCCGCCGAGCCGCCACGCCAGCCAGAGCAGGGCAGCTGCCGTCAGCCCCATCGGGATGGCCATGACCTTGCGGAACGTTTCCATCCACCGGCCGGGCCTTGGCAGCGTGCGCCGCAGCGCCGGAACCCAGCCGAGCAGCAGGAACGGCAGCGCCAGCCCCAGCCCGAGCGCGAGGAACAGCAGCAGCCCTTCCCACCACGGCAGCAGCAGCGCCGCGCCCATGGCTGCGGCCATGAACGGCCCGGTGCACGGCGTAGCCACGAACGCCGAAAGCACGCCGGTGGCAAACGCGCTCGGCGCCCCGCCGGTGCGGGTGAAGGAAATCGACGGCAGCTCGAACAGCCCGGCGAGGTTGGCGGTGATCGCGCTCGCCAGCACCAGCAGGAATACCACGACGCCCGGCTCCTGAAGCTGGAATGCCCAGCCGACCTGGGTGCCCGCTGCGCGCAGCACCAGCAACAGCCCGCCGAGCGCCACCACGGCGAGGATGACCCCGCCGCTGTAAGCCAGCCCTTCGCGCCGCGCTTCGGATTCGCTCTCGCCGGCGCGCGCCAGGCTCAGCGCCTTGAGGCTGAGGATCGGGAACACGCAAGGCATCACGTTGAGGACGATACCGCCGAGCACGGCCAGGCCGAGCAACAGCCACAAGGGCGCGAGCCGGGATGCCGAATCGCCCGCGAGCGGCGTCCCGCCGCTCGCTACCTCGCCGGGCGTGGCGGCGAAGCGCACGCCCTGCCCGCTGTCATCGAGCTTGAGAATGCCGCTGACGCCGGCCGCCTCTTTCGCCAGCCCCTTGCGGGGGATCTCGACGATGAGCGTGTCGCCGTCGCGGCTGAACACCTGGGGTGCGGCGTAGTCGATCAGCTGGCTCTCGGCGAGAAACACATGCGGATGCCGGAGCGAAAGCGAAGCCGGCAGCGGAATGGCCAGCCGCAACGCCTTTGGCGCAAGCTCGAACGCAGCCTTGCGGTCGAGCAGCGCCGGAATGGCGGCGCGCCACTTGTCGAAGCGGGGATCTTGCGCCGGCTGCCCGGCTGGGGGGATCACCGCCGTCAGCGTGGCTTTCTCAGGCACGCAGATCTGTTCTGTGCACACCAGCCACTGGCCATCGAGCGCAATCGGGGTCGCACCTTGCCCGGCATCCGGCGGCGCGGTGAGCGGCACGAGGACGGTGTAATCGCTCTCATAGACGTGGTTCATCAGCCCCGCGATCTTGAGCGTCTGGGGCACCGGATATTCGGGCTCACCCGCGCTCCACCCCTGCGGCAGGTGCCATTTGAGCTCCATTCCGTAGCCGGCATCGCCGGGGTTCTTCCAGTACCCGTGCCAGCCCTTTTCCGGCGTGAAGTGGATCGCCACCGTCACGGCCTTGCCAGGGGCCGCGGACCCTTCCGGGACAAGCTCGGCGGCCATGTGGTTCTGCGCCGGCGCAGGTTGCGCCAGCGCCGCCAGCAGCAGGGCCAGCAGCACGCTCAGCAACTTTGCGTCTTTCAATCGTCTTGCGTCCATCCGGGCGCGGGTTCTAGGGATCGCTCCCGTGGCGGACAAGCGCGATCTCCTCATTCTCGGCGGCGGGCTCGTCGGCATGGCGCTGGCGCTCGCCGCGGCCAGGAAGGGGCTGTCGAGCCACGTGGTCGACCGCGCCGATCCCGCCGAGCTGACCGCAGAAGGTTTCGATGGCCGCGCCAGCGCGATCTCGACCGCCAGCTGGAACCTGTTCACGAACATCGGCCTTGCCGGGGCGCTTGAGCCGTTCGGTTGCCCGATCGCCTCGATTGCCGTCACCGACGGCATGAAGCCGGGGCGGATCGACTTCCGGCCGGAGCCGCACGAAGGCTCGCTCGGCCGGATGTTCGCCAATCGCACTCTGCGCCTTGCCCTGTTCGAAGCCGCAAGAGCTCAACCGCTGATCGCCTGGCATGCCAAGGCGGAGGTGGTGGGGCGCCAGCGCGGCGAACACGCCGTTTCGGCGACTCTGGCGAACGGCACCGAGCTCGTCGCCGCGCTGATGGTCGGCGCGGAGGGGCGCAACTCACCCACGCGGCAGGATGCGGGCATCGTTGCCGCGAGGTGGGACTATCGCCACCGCGCGATCATTGTCGGGCTGACGCACGACAAGCCCCACGACAACGTCGCCTGGGAGATCTTCTACCCGGCCGGGCCGTTCGCCACGCTGCCCCTGCTCGACGGTCGAAAAGGCGAGCACCGCAGCGCGCTCGTGTGGACCGTTGCCGAGAAGGACGCCGCCGGCGTTCTCGCCCTCTCGGACCGCGCGTTCATCGCCGAGGTCGAAAAGCGCATGCACACCATCTTCGGCGGCGTGGCGATCGAGGGGCCGCGCTCGTCCTACCCCCTGGGCTTTCATCATGCGGCAAGAATTACCGCCCGGCGTTTAGCCCTGGTGGGCGACGCGGCTCACGGCATTCACCCCATTGCCGGGCAAGGGCTCAATCTCGGCCTCCGCGACGTCGGGGCGCTCGTCGAAGTGCTGGTCGAAGGAATGCGGCTGGGGCTCGAACCGGGCGACGCGCAGCTGCTCGCCCGTTACGAACGCTGGCGCGGGCTCGACAGTTTCATGGTCGCGTTCGCCACCGACGGCCTGACGCGGCTTTTCGGCATTCCGGGAACGCTGCCGAGCGCCGTCCGGCGATTCGGCATGGGGGTCGTCCAGCGCACACCGCCCCTCAAGCGGTGGTTCATGGACGAGGCGCGCGGCGTCAGCGGCGCCGTGCCCGAGCTGCTCAAGGGATAATCCTACGGGTTGAGCGTCGCCTGCGCCGCGGGGCTCGGCTGCACCACCTGCTTGCCGGAAGCGTCGCGGAGATCGTGCGGATCGAGGATCGCCGTGGTCTCCAGCAGGTCGAGCGCGTTGCGGGCCTGGTTGTAGCGTTGGGCGTCGGCAATCCAGCCGGCGGCCCGCTTCGCGTTCGGCAGGTGGCGCACTTCGGCGATGGCGGGTTCGACGCGCCCGCTCTCGAGGAACAGCCGCGCGCGTTCCAGCCGTTGCTGCGGCTCAGGCGACGGCGTCGACTCGCGGCGGATGACGAACAGGCTCGACAGTTCATGGCCGAGCCAGCTGATCGCGCCTTCATCGGGCGGAGCCTTCACGAGTTGCGGCGCCAGACCTTCCAGCCGGGCGGCAAGCTGGTCGAGGGTCACCGGATTGCGCGAGAAGTTCACCACCGTACGCACCGCGTTGGGATGGCCGTCGCCGAAACGCAGCGTCAACTGGTCGGCGAGGTAGCCGAGCGGTTCGCCGCGTTCGATCGTCCGGCGCGCCGCGAACGCCACCAGCAGCCCTTCGGTGCGCGCGGCATTGCCGGACGCGGCCTGGATCTGCAGGTCGATCTTCGCGAGGCGCTGCTCCATCGCGGCGACGCGGCTGTCGAGGCCGCCCTGCTGCTGAACGACCTGCTCGACCTTAGCGACAGCCTGGCGAGCCTGGGCGGCGCTAGCCGTCGTGGCCTCAGACGGCGCCACCACGGGCGTCGGCGGAGCCGCAAGCGACGCAACAGGCGCATCGCGCTTCACGTGGACGAAATCGCCCGGTCCAATGCCGGTCCACCACACCAGGGCGACGAGCGCGGCGCCGAGGAGGAAAGTGCCCGCGCCCACGCCAACGAGCGCGCCCATTTGCCTCGTGCGGGTCTGCGCCCGCGCAATGCTGCCATAATCCTCGTGCATCAACGTCCTTGCGCGGCCCAATGTCGCCTTGGCGGCGTTTCATCTTATGGCGAAGGCGGTTCATGGCACATGTCACGAGCGAGTACCAGTAGCGCCGGTTCGTTCGCCTCCGTCGCCGACCGCACGTCCGCCCAGCCGGCCCCGGCCGCCTCCGCGATACGCGGTCCAAGTGCCGCAAGCCGGATTGCGCCGCGCTGAACGGCGAGACGTTCGCACTCGGCGGCGAAATGCCGCGCCGCGGCGGCCGAGTGGAGCAGCACCAGCGCACCCTCGCCGAGCCGCCGCCCCACCGCGCTCGGCAGTGGCAAGGGTCTGGATTCATAGGCGATTGCCGTCTCGATTGCGACACCCTCTGGCGGGCTCACCGGGACGTTCTCGCGCCCGGCGATGCGCAGCAGCCGCAGGCGCTCGCCGGCAAGGCCGTCGAGCAGGGCCTGCAGGCCGCCTTGGCCGATGCGCGCGACGTCAAATCCATGCTCGCGCGCGACGGCGGCGGTCGCTTTCCCCACGGCATAGACAGGCATGCCCACAAGCTTATCCACATGAGGGGCGCCGAAATTCAGCGCGTTCCCACTGCCCAGCAGCAGCCCGTCGAATGGTCCCGCCGGAATGGACCACGTCACGCGGTGAATGGCAAACAGCGGACAGCTTTCAATCGCGAGTCCGAGCGCCCGGCCAACCGCCTGCGTGGCCCTGCCACCGGGTTCGGGACGGATCGCCAGAATCACGACGATCCGGCGAAGTGAGCGGCGATCGCCGGCGACGCCCGTCGCAACAGGTCTGCCGCGAGACGCGCCGGACCGTCGAGGTCGCCGACGGAAAACCGGGATCCGCCTTCGACCTTCTCGCGGCCGTCGGGGCTCAAAATGGCCGCCCGCATCGCGATGTCCTCGCCCAAGACATCGCACAGCACGGCGACCGGGCTGTGGCAGGAGCCGCCAAGGGCCGCGAGCAGCGCTCGCTCGGCCATCGCCTCGTGGCGGCTCGGCGCGTGATCGATCGCTGCGAGCCGGTCGCAAACCGCCCGGTCGTCGGTCCGGCACTCGATACCGATCGCGGCCTGCGCCGGCGCCGGCAGCCACTCATCCAGCGCCAGCGGGTGGCCGGTGCCATGCTCTCCCAGCCTGGCGAGGCCGGCGGCGGCAAGAAAGGTTGCCTCGGCCTCCCCCGCGGCCACCTTCGCGAGGCGGGTGGCGACATTGCCGCGGAAAGGGATCACCCGGCAATCCGGCCGCGCATGCAGCAACTGGGCTGCTCGGCGCGGAGCGCTCGTGCCGACGAGGGCACCCTGCGGCAGGGCCTGGATCGAAGCGGCGCCGATGAGCACGTCATGTTTATCGGCTCGCGGCAGGACGGCGGCAATCGCCAGCTCGGCCGGGCGGATGGTCTCGACGTCCTTCAGCGAATGGACCGCGGCGTCGATTTTGCCCTCGCCCAGCCACAAGTCGAGCTCGCGGGTCCACAGCGCCTTGCCGCCGATCTCGGCCAGCGGCCGGTCCTGGATCCTGTCGCCGCTCGCCTCGATGGGGACCAGCTCGACGGCGCCTTCCTCCCAGCCATGCGCCGCGCACAGCCGTGCGCGAGCTTCCTCCGCCTGCGCCATCGCCAAGGGGGAGCGGCGTGTTCCGAGCCTTATCTTGAGTGCATGTGCCATCGGGTCAGCTTGCCCTAATCGGCAATCTGCGTCAGGGAAACCAGGGATGTGGGATGCCGAAACCGTAGTGCTGGGAATCGAGAGCAGCTGCGACGAGACCGCAGCGGCG
>DATJHD010000226.1:0-5549 GCA_035494275.1 Croceibacterium sp. | reverse complement strand
GGCGTTCGTTTTCCTGCCTTCGTCTGGAGCGCGAGCCCCGCTTGTCAGCCATCTGGCCCCGTCAGCCGTGGTAATCGGCGCGACCCGCGCGCCCGGTGTGTCACGCCGCTTGCATAGAGGAAACAAAACACAGCGTTAACGCCCAGCCGCGACGCGCCAGTCAGTTTTCCTCCGGCTTAAAGTCGAGCGCGGCGCTGTTGATGCAATAGCGCAGCCCGCCTTCCTCTCTCGGGCCATCGGGAAAGACGTGGCCGAGATGGCCCGCGCAGCGCGAGCAGACGACCTCGGTGCGGACCATGCCGTGCGAGGCGTCGCGATGCTCCTCGACCGCTCCCTGCTCGGCGGGGCGCACGAAGCTCGGCCATCCCGAGCCTGATTCGAACTTGGCGTCGCTCTCGAACAGCGGCTGGCCGCAACCGGCGCAGACGTATTCGCCGGCGGCCTTGTTTGTCTCGTACTTGCCGGTGAACGCCCGCTCGGTCGCGCCCTCGCGCAGCACCGCGTACTGCTCGGGCGTCAGGCGCTCGCGCCACTGGGCGTCGGTCAGGTTCATCTTCTCGGCCATGAGGTCCTCCTTTGCCGCAAGATATGGGGTCAGGAATTGGGATCGCTATACCCGGCCGGCGCGGGGATGCCTTCCATCTTCTCGGTCAGCAGCGGGCGAAAGCTCGGCCGGCTCTTCATCACCCGGTACCAGCCGTGCGCCTCGTCGTGCCCCGACCAGTCGATCCCGCCGAGGTATTCGGCGACCGAGATCTGCGCGGCGGCGGCGAAATCGGCGAGGCTGAGCTGCGCGCCGGCGAGCCAGCGGCGGTTGTCGATCAGCCAGTCGATGTAATCGAGGTGCACGTGCGACAGGCGCATCGCCTCGCGCAGCAGCCTGGAATCCGGCGGGGCGCGCAGCACCAGGCGCTTCTTCATCCGCTCGTGCAGCAAGGGGTGGGTGACCTCGCCGAAGAACTGCTCGTCGAACAGCGCCACCAGCCGGCGGATTTCCGCCCGCTGCGGCGCGGTGCCGAGGATCAGCGGGGCCTTGTCGAGGGTCTCCTCGAGGTACTCGCAGATCGCCTGGCTGTCGGCCAGCGTGAGGTGCTTGTTCGGCTCGCGCAGCACCGGCGTGCGGCCGGCCGGGTTGAGCGCGTAAAGCGCGTCGCTACCCTCCCACGGGTTCTCGCGAACCATCGAGAACGGAACGCCTTTCTCGCTGAGGGCGAGGCGGACCTTGCGGCTGAACGGGCACAGGGGAAAGCAATGCAGCTGCCACATTGCCCCGAGCCATGCCGCAAGGCGTGCGGCGCGTCTACAGCGGGGTTAAAAGGTTTACAGCCCGGAGGCTTGCAGCGACGCGAGGCAGGCCGGCATCTGCTTGTACAGGACGGCCGGATCCTGCAGCCCCGCAGCTTCTTGCGCGACCAGCGACTTCACCGCGTCGTGGTCGAGCCCCGCTTCGTCCATCAACTGGGCCATCGCCTCGATGAAGTATTCGCGCCCGCGCTCGGTGATGTCGGGAAAGGCCAGCGCTTGCGCGTCCTTCGCGTGCTGGCGGCCGGAGACAATGGCGAAGGTCGCCGCGCAATGGAGGAGCGTCTTCTGCTCGTCGTTGAGCTGCGGCGCCGGCCGGGGCTGCTGGGCCGCTCCCGGCACGGCGAGGGCGAACGCCAGCGCGGCGACAAGCGGAATGCGTAGGGTCATGGCCCGCCTCCTAGACCAGCGAACCTGAACCGCCACCATCAAATCTCCCGCGCCTTGCGCCGGGTCTCGGCGAAATTGTCGCGCCGGACCTTCTCGAAGGCGATACGCTGGTCGAAACCGGCGTCCTTGGGATAATCGCGATAGTCGGCGAGGATCTCGTCGAAGATCTCGCGCACTTCCTCCCTGTGGTCGGGATGGGTGAAGATATTCGCCCGGTTCTCGCGGATGCCTTCGAGGATCCGCGCGCCGATCACGTCGGGCTCCATGCCGAACTCGTGCACGCCCGCCAGGCGATCGACCATCGCCTTGTCGACCGGCTTCATCGCGCCCTTGAGCTCGTCCGGCCGGACGTCGTCGCTCGCATAGATGTAGCTCTTGACCAGCCCCGGGTGCACGCAACTGACGCCGATCCCGTACTGGTACATCGAATGGCGCAGCGAGTAGCTGAGCCCGCGCACCGCGAACTTGCTGGTGTTGTAGATGCCCGGCGTGCCGCTGCCGATGAAACTTGCCATGCTGGCGGTGTTGGTGATGTGTCCGCCGTTCACTTCGCCCGACAGCGCGCGCGCCTTCATCCGCGGGGCGAATGTCATCACCCCGTTGATGACGCCGCCGAGATTGACGCCGAGGACCCAGTCCCAATCGTCGTACGAGCTGTCCTCGATCGGCTGGAAGAGGTTGACCCCGGCGTTGTTGAACACGAGGCTCACCGGCCCGAACCTCGCCTCGACGTCGTCGGCCACGGCGGCGAAGCCCTCACGGCTGCGCACGTCGAGCTCGACGCCCATGACCTCGCGATTGTCGAGCGTGGCGAGCGCCCGGTCGATCGAGTCCTGCCGGATGTCGGCGATCGCCACCTTCGCGCCCGCTTCCAGCAGGTTCCGGACGATGCCGATCCCGACCCCGTTGGCGCCCCCCGTGACGAAGGCCGTGCGGCCGGCGAACTCGATCATCTTGACGCTCCATCGTTGTCGAGGTGAGCAGGGCGACACGCCGTCACCCTTGCTGGAGGAGAAAACTCATGCATCGGCCCCCCATTTCCGGGACGGGCGAAGGACGACACGTCGTAACGGGCGACGCCGCCCTGGCGAACGGATCATCCGGCGGTTCCCCGGGTGAGGCTTCACGCAGCATCCATCGCCCGCACCGGATTGGCCGGGCCGGACTGGCGGCCGGGCAGGAACTCGTTACAGATCTTGCGCCGCTTGAACAGCCAGCGGCCCTCGACCCGCGCCAGTTCGTCCTCGTAGACGCCGAAGCTCGGCAGGAGAATCGAGCCGTCGGGGCCGCCGTTGGTCATCTCGAACCAGAAGCCGGTGTTCCACGCGCGGTCGCCTTCGACGCGGATCGCCTTGTGGCAGACCGCGTGGCGCAGCCTGGCCGGCGCGCCGGAGCTGTCCTTGAAGATTTCGCCGATGCGCTCCCTGAACGACAGCGCCTCGGCGCGAATCGCCTCGCGTCCGCGCGCCACCCCCATCGCCCAGTCGAGCTCGCCGTCCTGGGTGAAGCATTCGGCGTAGGCGTCGGCGTCGTGGTAATCCATCGCGAACAGGTACCGCGCCATCAGGTCTTCGATCTCGGCGCGGTCGGTCGCGTAGCTCACTTCTTCGACGCCTCCGCGAGCGCGTCCATGTCGCGCACCGGGTTGTTCGGCCCCGAGTTGCGGCCCTTGAGGAACTCGTTGAGGACGTTGCGTTTCTGGATGAACCAGTGCCCGCCGATCTTGCTGAATTGGTCCTCGTAGATGCCGTAAGTGCCCATCTTCATCGTGTCGCCGGGGCCGTGGTTGGCCATCTCGACCCACAGCGTGCGGCCCCACGCCCTGTTGCCCTCGACGCGGATCGAGGATTGCAGGACGACGTGGCGCAGCTTCGCCGGCTTGCCGTCCTCGGTGTGGTAGAACTGGCCGATGCGGCTCGAAAAGCTCGTCACCGCCGCGCGGATCGCGTCGCGGCCCTTCGAGGTGCCGCTGGCGAAAGTCAGCTCGCCGTCGGGCGCGAACGTCTCGACGTAGGAATCCCAGTCGAAATAATCGATCGCGAACAGGTAGCGCGCCATCAGATCCTCGATCTCGGCGCGATCCTCGGCGTAGGTCTTGCCATAAGTCGGCTGCTTGGCGTGTGCGGTCATCGAAAGGGCTCCGGTAGTTGTGAGGATGGCGGCGGCAAGCGCCGCGCGGGCAACGAATCTCGGCATGTTTGTCTCTCTCCCTGAGCGCGCCGCGCAACATCTGGCGACAACTTTTCGCTTCGCCTTCGTCTATTCGCCACTTAGAAACCCCCGCAAGCACAATTCACGAGAGGCGCGCGGCAAGCGCGCCTGATGGGAGACAGTGAATGGCTATTGCGCCGACCGGCCCAGGCATGGTGGCCGAAGCCGAGAACGCAGCCGCCGAAGTCGGAGCCGCTCCTGCGCAACCCTGGCCGTCGGAAGGCCGGGGCTGGTTCGCGCTGTTCGCGATCATCTTCGCGACCTTCACGATGTTTTTCGACCAGACGGTGTTCGGCCTGCTCGCCGAGCGCATCAAGGCGAGCTTCCATATCTCGGACGCGACGCTCGGCTTCCTGCTCGGCCCGGCGAGCGTCATCGCCTTCGTGATCGTCGGCATCCCGCTCGCGCGGCTGGTCGACATCTATCCGCGCAAGTGGGTGCTGTCCGGCGGCATCTCGATCCTCGGCGTCATCATGGCGCTCGGCGGAATCGCCCAGAACTTCGCCCAGTTGATCGCCTCGCGCCTGTTCGTCGGCGCCTCGGTGTCGGCCAACGGGCCCGGCTCCTACTCGATGCTGGTCGACTCCTTCCGGCCGCTGCGCATCCCGCTCGTGTTCGCGCTGATCCAGCTCGGCTACATCGGCGGAAGCTCGCTCGGCAACATCCTCGGCGGACAGATGGTCGCGTGGACCGCGACGCTGCCGGCCAAGGTGTCGGTCCTCGGCATCATGACGTTCAACTGGCAGCTGGTGATGATCATCATCGGCGGGCTCGGCGTGCTCGCCGGGGTGATCATGCTGTTCGTCAGGGAGCCGCCCCGGCGAAGTCCGCCCGAGGCGCATCGGCTCGTGCCCGCAAGCGCTTCGTTCTCTCGCAAGGTGCTCGCTTTCCTGGGGTTCGATGCGGCCGTCGCCATCTGGCAGCACCGGCAGGTCTTTCTGCCCCTGTTCGCCGCGCTCGCCCTGTCCGCCGTCGAGAGCCAGGGTCTTCCCGCCTGGCGCATCCCCTTCATGAAGCGCACCTACGGCTGGAGCGAGGCCGAGACCGGCGCGCTGCTCGGTTCGCTGCAGCTGGTCGCGATGCTGGCCGGGATCGTTGCCGGCACCTTGTTCGTCCAGTGGCTCGGCAAGCGCCACAAGGACGCCAATATCCGTGCGACGGCGGTCATCTTCGCCTGCACGACCGTCTGCACCGTGTTGACGCCCCTGATGCCGAACGGCGTGCTTGCGATAACGCTGATGTCGCTCGGCGTGTTCTTCGGTCTCGCCGGCGCTCCTGCGCAGAACGCCGCGGTGCAGCGAATCACCCCGAACGAGAAGCGCGGCCAAATCAGCGCCTTCTACCTCTTCATGTTCACCTTCTTCGGCGCGCTCGGCAGCTACGTGATCGGCGCGGTCAGCACCTACGTCGTGGTCGACGAGAGCAAGGTGTGGCTGTCGATCCTGATCACCGCGGCGATCTTCCTGCCGACGGCGACCTACCTCATGTATCGCGGCATCAGGCCCTACCGCGAAGAGGTCATGCGGCTCGAAAAGCTCGGCATGTGATGCCCCCGTTGACGGGGCTGGCGATTCCTCGCAAATCGTTTGCAACGCATACAATTTGGGAGAGTCGTGATGACCGAAGAAAAGCTCGCCGCGCTCGAG
>DATJHD010000225.1:0-4089 GCA_035494275.1 Croceibacterium sp. | reverse complement strand
ACGCGCGCGATCCAGCGGCCGGCGGTGCGCAATGCCACGGGCATGTCCTTGGGACCGATCACGACCACTGCGACAATCACAATGACCAGGAGCTCCTCCCAGTCGATCCCGAACATATTCGCCAGCGCCCTCTTAGTTGGAAGTTTCGTCTCGAGCCGAGACCGGCTCGGCCGCCGCTTCGGAAGCCGGCGAGGCCTCGAGCATCGGGCGGACGGGTTCGTCCTCGAGGTTTCGGCGGAAATTCTTCACGCCCTTGCCGAAATCGCCCATGAATTCGCTGATCCTGCCGCGTCCGAACAGCACCAGCGCGATGAACCCGATGACCAGTATCTGGAACAAGCCAGGTAAGTGCACTGGATGTCTCCGATAGCTTCCGGCGGGTGACTTAGGCGCTTTGTCCCGGATTTTCCAGCGCGGCCACTTCGCCCTCCTCCTCGGGCGTGCTCAGCGCCTCGATCACGTCATCCACCGGCTCGAGCAGCCCGGCCGCTCGCAATTCTTCCAGGCCCGGCAGGTCGCGCCGGCTTTCCAGGCCGAAATGGCTGAGGAATTCGGGCGTTGTTGCGTAAATCACCGGCCGGCCCGGGACCTCGCGGCGGCCGGCGACGCGGACCCAGCCCGCTTCCATCAGCACGTCGAGCGTGCCGGGACTCGTCTGGACGCCTCTGATCGCCTCGATTTCGGCACGACTGACCGGTTCGTGATAGGCGACGATCGCCAGCACTTCGGTCGCTGCGCGGCTGAGCTTGCGGATCTGCTCGCGCTCGCGCCTCAGCAGATGCGCCAGGTCCGGCGCGGTCTGGAACTGCCAGCGCTTGCCGCGCTCGACCAGCCGCACGCCGCGCTCCCGGTAATGGCCTTCGAGCTGCCGGAGCGCCTCGCGAACGTCGGCCCCGCCGAGATGGGCGGAGAGTTCTTCGGCGGTCATGGGCTGCTCGGCGGCGAACAGCGTCGCCTCGACGGCCCGGACAAGGTCGTCAGATCCCTGATCGTCCTCGACCCGCAGATGGATCATGCCGCCTTCACGCGCCTCAACAGCAGCGGGCCGAATGCATCCTCCTGCCGTATCTCCGCCTTGCCGAGCCTCGCCAGCTCGAGCGCCGCAACGAAGCTCGAGGCCAGCGCCGAGCGGCGCAGGCGCTGGTCGGCGTGGGCGGGCAGGAACTCGCGCAATTCCATCCAGTCAAGCGTCACGCCGAGCATCGCCGAAACCCTGTCGAGCGCGGAATCGAGCGTCATGACCATGCGGTCGCGCACCATGTGCACGACCGGCTCGGTGCGCAGCTTCACCTGTCCGTACGCGTGCACCAGGGAATACCAGTCGCATTGCCAGGTGTTGACCCGGTCAACCCTCAGACCCTCGGGCGCGCCCCGCAGGAACACGTCACGGCCGACCCGGTCGCGGGCGAGCAGCCGCGCCGCCGCCTCGCGCATCGCGCCGAGCCGCTGCAGGCGCAGCTGCAACCGCAAGGCCAGTTCTTCGGGGCTCGGCTCTTCCTGCTGCTCCTTGGGCAGCAGCAGCGCCGACTTCAGGTAAGCGAGCCAGGCGGCCATCACCAGGTAGTCAGCGGCGATCTCCAGCCGCAGGGCCTCGGCCCGCTCGATGTAGAGCAAATACTGGTCGACCAGCGCGAGGATCGAGATTTGCCTGAGGTCGACCTTTTGCCGCCGGGCGAGATCGAGCAGCAGGTCGAGCGGCCCCTCCCATCCGTCGAGCTCGAGGTAGAGCGCGGCATCGTCGGTCGGCGCGGTACCGGGGCCATCCCAATCGGGATCGACGTTGGTCGTCTCCGCCTCGAAGATCAGCCCCTCGTCGGTCATGCAAGATCCCTCGCGAGCTCGAGCAAGGTATCGCGCTTGGCGACGAGTGCAGCGTGATCCCCCGCCCCATCGCAATTGACCGACGAAAGCGCCCGCTCGAGTCGTTCCATCGCCTCGGACGGCATTGCCGGCAGCGCGTCGGCGACGGCCGCCATATCGGCGACTTCGCCATGGCAATTGAGGACGACGTCGCAGCCCGCCGCCAGCGCCCTCGCACCCCGCTCGGGCAGGGTACCCGAAAGCGCCTTCATGTAGACGTCGTCGCTGAGCAGCAGCCCGGTAAAGCCGATCCGCTTGCGGATGATCTCGTTGACCACGAATTCGGATTGCGTCGCCGGGTTCTCGGGATCCCACGCGGCGTAGCGGACGTGCGCGGTCATCCCGATGGGTGCATGCGCCAGCGTGCGGAACGGCTCGATATCGACCTCGAGCTCGGCTTCGCTCGCCTCGATGACAGGCAATTCCTTGTGGCTGTCGACCCGGGCCCGGCCATGGCCGGGCATGTGCTTTATGCAGCCGACGACGCCCGCGCGCGCCAGGCCGTCGAGTATCGCCCGCCCCAGCGCCGCGATCTGCATCGGCTCGCTGCCGAGCGCGCGGTCGCCGACAACGTCGTGCGAATAGGGCCGGCGCACGTCCAGCACCGGCCAGTAATCGACGCTGATGCCGGCTCCCGCAAGGTCGAGCCCCAGCGCCTCGGCATTCGCGCGCGCCGCCTCGATCGCGCTCGCCGGTGCGACTTGCCACAGCCTCGAGAACGCTTCGCCCGCAGGGTAAGGGTCCCACTCCGGCGGCCGCATGCGCGCGACGCGCCCGCCTTCCTGGTCGATCGAGACCAGCAACCGCTCGCGGCCGTGGATCTCCCGCAAGCTGTCGGTCAACGCCCTGAGCTGGGCGCGGTTCTCCACGTTGCGAGCGAACAGGATATATCCGGCCGGATCCGCATCACGAAAGAAATCGCGTTCATCGTCCGACATCACCGGACCGGAAAGGCCGAAGATCGCAGGTGTCATTGGTCACAAACTCGCAGGAAAGGCCCGCCCGGGCAAGTTGGCCGGCCAGCGCCGGTGTGGACAGTAACCACGCAAATCACGCCGCTTCGTCGCCCGTCATCGGATAGCCGAGTTCCGCCAGCGGCAGTTCGCGCAACCCGGCAAGCCGCCGATTGCTCGGCGCGTAGTAGCGGCCGATTTCAGCAACAACGCGTTTCGGAAGTCTGAACGGTCCACCCGGCGCCGCCTTGAGGACGAACCTGACCACGTTGCGCAGCGCGTGGCCGCCGGGCGGATCGACATACCAGTCCTTGTTGGCTACCGACTGGCGGGTGAAGCGGTTGGCGAAGCGCAGCGCGTTCATCCCGCTTTCGCTGTGCGAGACGTTGGCGCCTCGCCTGGCGGTGATCCCCTCGGGAAAGCGCACGCCAAGATCGGTCGCGAGCTTCTCGAACAGCGCCTCCGGCTGTTTCAGGCCCTCGTACGGATAGACGAACACGTTCTCGCGCCCGAAAGCCTCGTCGTAGAGTCCGATCAGGCGATCGTACTCGAAGTGCTCCCACTCGAAGGCCGGAGCCTTGAACGGCGCCCGCAGGGCTCCGTACACGTTGTCGTAAGTGTGCAGGTACTTCTCGAGCCCGTAAGTCCCGCCCCCGGCAACATACTGACTGTAACTCGCGCGGATCGCGTCCGGCTGGTTGCGGATGAAGACGACGATCCGGGCATCCGGCAGCACGGCATGGATACGCCGCACCATTTCAGGGCCGACGAGGCCGTGCAGGCCCCCGTTGTGGATGTAGCCCGAGAGATTCTCCTCGCTCAGCACGACCGGCCTCGAACGACCATCCAGGCCCAGCACCCGCCGCGCCTCGGCAGGATTGAAGTGCATGCCCGGAGGGTCGAGCAGCGCTTCCTGCGTGGTCTTGCGCGGCACCCAGTCGTGGCTTTCCAGCGACGGCCAGATGGCCTTCTGGAACCACGTCGTCGCCGTCTTGTGATAGCCGATGTGGACGATCGGCCGCGCGCGCTGCTGCATCGCCGCTCCCTAGCGGGACTTGCCGCGGCGGAACAGCCTGCCGTTCAGTCCTTGACCTGGCAGTCCGCTCCCTGGCTCTGCAGCGTGCTGCACAGAGCCTCGGCAGCCTTCACGTCACCGGCCACCGCCTGAAGGCGATAGATCGGGCTGCCGTCGACGGTCGCCTGCACGATCCGGTGGCTGACACCGGCCAGCGCCTCGTAGCGCGTGCTCAGCGTCGACCAGCCGGCCTCGGCGCGG
>DATJHD010000224.1:0-7895 GCA_035494275.1 Croceibacterium sp. | reverse complement strand
GATCAGGTGTTCCTCCGGGAACTGCCCGGGTCGCCCTTTTTCGCGGTAGCCGATGCCCAGTCGTTCGGGCATTGGCCGGCGTGGCAAGGACGGCCGGGAGTCCTGGAGGCTCTCGATGCCCGTTTCGGCAAGTTTGGGAGGCTAGGTGCTGCCTTGGTCCTGGCGTTCTTGCTTATGGTGACGGTTGTCCTTTCGCTCGCCGTTGCCGCGGGCATAGAAAAGCTCATCCGAGCTTAGGGGTCTCCCACTTCAACATCGGAGGCGCGTTACAAGCGCCGGGAGACGGATCATGGATCGCAAGTTGGCAGGAATAAGGATTTCGCGTGAGCTGAAGGACTTGGAAGATCAGCTCGACAATATCTTGACAGCGGCTTCCCGGCTTAGCGCCGATGTGACAGAGGCGCGCGTCTACTACATGGACTCAGCGGCTTCGATGCAGCGGGCGATCATGCGCCTTGGAAGCATGAGCCAACTGCTGATCCGCGCACGCTCGAAGATTTGCCAAGCTCATGGCGATCTTGGCAAGGCGGCGGCGGGGACGAAAGACTATCCGACGACCTGTCCGCCGAACTGCTGGGCGATCGAGCTGCTGGAAGACGCCGCCTAGGAAGAAAGGACAAGGATTGCACAACCAGGTCATCATCCTGTTCTATGCTCTCCTGGTCCTTTCCGTAGTCACAGCTTTTTGGAAGGGAGGCGCGCCCGAACGGACAGGGGCAGCCATCGTTGTCGCCACGCTGGCGCTGGAATTGGTGGGGCTGCGGATCGAACCGCCTCACCTCCATTCCGTCGATCCCGTGGCTGTGATCATCGATGCTCTTGCGACCCTCTCATTCGGCGCGCTGGCCCTCCATGCACGCAGAGCTTGGCCGATATGGGCAACAGCGCTTCAAATTCTCAGCTTAACCTCGCACTTTGCGGAGGGCATCCAGCCGACACATCCGGGAATCTACATCACCATGAAGGGCGGGCCGACGCTCGCCGTTTTGGCCGTCCTCTTGCTTGGAACAATCTTCCATCTGCGGCGGCTTCGACGATGCGGAAGCGATCCTGCCTGGACGAAGTGGTAAGTCCCGGCGATCTGTTGCTCCCTCTCAACCAAAGGTTTGTCGCTGCAATTGCACGGCAGTTGGGGGCACTGGGCCAAGAGGTACTGTTGCTCGTCTATCTCGACCGCGCAGGCGCCTTTCTGAGTGACGAACTGATAACCGCCGGCACGAGTTGCTCTCTCGGATTGCCCTATCGGGTTCTGTTCGAGCGCGCCTTCAGGCGCGGAGCGACGCGCCTCGTGCTGGCCCATAACCATCCATCGGGCTCCGCGGAACCGAGCGCACTCGACATCAGGTCGACGCGCGGGCTGCAGGCACTGGCGGCGCCGATGGAAATTCGTCTCGACGATCACCTGATCGTCGGCGCGCACGAGGTCTTCAGCATGCGGGCGGCGGGGTTGGTGATGGGATGACGCCGGCCAGTTATCGGCCAGGGGAGGAATGATGGCAGTCTTCTTCAACGATCCGAAACGGAATGGCGATTTCCTCGCCGACTGGGCGGATCGCGCGGGCGATGAGGTGATCGGCGCGCTGCTCGAATACGAGCGCAGTGCGCGCGCGCTGCGCTATCAGATGTTCGATCCCAACGTGGTCAACGATTCCGGCTGGCTGCTCGCGCAGGACCTGTTCGCCGCGTATTTGAAGGGCGAGAAGATGCGCACCAGGAAACTGTGTGCGGCGAGCGGCCTGCCCCAGACGACCGTGCTGCGGTACCTCGACCACCTCGAGCGGCTCGAATTCGTCCGCCGGGAAGGCGATCCCGACGATAGCCGCGTCACGTTGATCCGCTTGACGGATTGGGGCGCGTACTGGATGCGCGAATATTACAGCCGGGTGCTTGCCAGCGAGGAGCGATCGGCGGCGAAGGGCGAGGGCCTGTTCGCCCTGAGACGAGCGGTGGCGCGCAAGATTTTCGGCGATGCATGAGCCAGCAGCGGCGCTGGAGCTCAGGTGCGTCCGCTCGCGGACCTTGGCCCCACGCGGGTGTCGGGCGCACTGGCCTCGCGAATGGATAGGGTCTGGTTCCAGCTCGCACCGCTGTAGAGGGCTTGGCGGGAAGGTCCCTGAAATCCTTGCCGCTCGGATCACACTTGCAGCCGTCGGACGGCTCCGGCGCCGTGTCACCTTGGTTGGCGAGCGCAAGGGACCTGCCCGCCTGCTGGCCGGTGGCCTCGCAGCGAACGGCGCCGGGCGGACAAGCACGGGCGCGCGGCGTAACCGACGAGGACCTTGAGCGCGTTATGCACGGTGACGGTGCCGTTTCCGAGTTCCTTCGAGCCATTTGCCAACAAGATCCTGTCCGTTCATCGCGCGTTTGCTAAAGGGAGCGCGCGCAAGGGTGCGCGGCCACTGGGAATTGCCCGACCGTGAAGTCGCCGGTGTTCTTCGATGCTTCGGGCAGGCGCCGGCGGCTGGTCGGGCGCGTGTCCGTGGGTCTCCTGATAGTCTTCCTGGTTACGGCGATCGCTTTTGCCGCGACGATCCTCAACGTACCGTCCGACGCCGCGCTGTCGTTCGGTCGCGAGCGGGTCCAGCCCCTGCCCCTGAGGGCGCAAATCTCGGCCTTGCGGCACAAGTTGCCGCGCATGGATTTGCGAGTCCGCGGGCCGGAGCGCACCCTCGCGTTCTACGTTCCGTGGGATCCCGACAGCGCGGCCTCGCTCCAGCGTCATTACCGGGACATCGACATCCTCGCCGCGGGCGATGCCCAGATCGATCCGCGGACCGCCTCGCTGGTGGTCGACCGCGACCGCCACCTGAACGCGATCCTCTATTCGCGCGGGCATCGGCCGCGGGTGTGGCTGATGGTGCAGAATGTCTTTGCCGAGAAGTGGCAGGTCGCCCCCACTCTGGCGCTGTTCCGCAACCCGCGGGCGAGCACGCGGCTGGTCAACCAGACTATCGCCCGGCTCCAGGCGAGCGGCTGGCAAGGCGCCGTGTTCGACATCGAGAACCTGCCGGAGGGCGCCCTGCCGGAATACGTCCGCTTCCTGACGCTCGCTCACCGGCGCTTCGCCAGGGCGGGGCTGACGCTGGCGGTGACGGTACCGGCGGGTGATGCCGGCTGGCCGCTCAAGGCGATCGGCGCGGCGAGCGACCACACGATCCTGATGGCTTACGACGAGCACTGGCAAGGCGGCGAGCCGGGACCGATCGCCTCGCAGGACTGGTTCGCCCAGCAGCTCGCCATCGCCCGCCACGCGATCCCCGCCCGCAAGCTGATCGTCGCCCTCGGCAGCTACGCTTACGATTACCACGACGGCGTGGCCGACGCGCTGACGCTTCCGGAAGCCTGGCTCACCGCGCGCGACAGCCAGACCTTGCCGACGTGGGACCCGGCCAGCGGCACCAGCGGCTTCGCGTTCGACGACAACGGCGACAAGCACGCGGTCTGGATGCTCGACGCGGCGACAACGTGGAACGAGCTGCGCGAGCTCGGCCCGGTCGGCGCGGTCGCCCTGTGGCGCCTCGGCAGCGAGGATCCGGGAGTGTGGAGCGCCTTGCGCGCGCGGCGCAACGGCACGCGGCCCGATCTTCGCTCAATCCCCGGGTCGTCGGGCACCGACGTCGAGGGCAGCGGCGAGATCCTGCGGATCGCCGAGACGCCGCATGGCGGCCAGCGCCATGCCGCCTTCGATGCGGCCGGCGCCATCGTCGACGAGCGCTACGACAGCGTGCCGACACCATTTGCCGTGTACCGCACCGGCGCGCATCCGCGCGAGGTCGCCTTGACCTTCGACGACGGGCCGGACGAGACTTGGACGCCGCGGATTCTCGACGAGCTCGAGCGGCTCCATGCGCCGGCGACGTTCTTCGTCATCGGCGAGGATGCGCTGGTCCATCCGGAGCTGCTGCGGCGGATCGCGGCCGACGGCGACGAGATCGGCAATCACAGCTACACCCACCCCAACATGGCCGAGCTGCCGCCGCTCGGGGCGCGGCTGGAGATCAACGCCACGCAGCGCCTGATCGAGGCCTACACCGGCCGCTCGACCCGCCTGTTTCGCGCGCCCTACTTCGGCGACGCCGAGCCGACCACGGCCGACGAGCTCCTGCCGGCGCTGATCGCTCAGCAGCACGGCTACACGATCGTCGGCCTGCACGTCGATGCGGAGGACTGGCAGCGGCCCGGCGTGCCGGCGATCGTCGCCAACGTGATGCGCTCGGTCACCCGTGCGACGCCGCTCCGCTCGGAGAACGTGATCCTGCTGCACGACGGCGGCGGCAACCGCGCGCAGACGGTGGCAGCCCTGCCGCGGATCGTTCACGACCTGCGCGCCGCGGGCTTCACCATCGTCCCACTGTCGAAGCTGATCGGCGTATCGGACGAGGAGCTGATGCCGCGCGTGTCCGGCCGCGACCTGCTGTCGGTGCGTGTCGACGTCAGCATCTTCCTGCTCGTCGCGGCGATCGATTACGCGATCCGCTTCCTGTTCTTCGTCGCCATCGCGCTTGGCATCGCGCGGGCGGTGATCCTGACGGCGCTTGCCGTCGCGAACCGCCACAAGGCGCCGCCCGAGGATCCGGCGACACCCTCGGTCACCGTCATCGTTCCGGCTTACAACGAGGAGCGTGTGATCGTCGCCTCGGTGGCCCGCGTGCTTGCCAGCGACTACCCTCGCTTCGAAGTCATCGTCGCCGACGACGGATCGAAGGACCGGACCAGCGAACTGGTTTCCAGGCACTTCGGCAAGGACCCGCGCGTGATCCTGCTGACGATGCCGAACGGCGGCAAAGCCTCGGCGATCAACCGTGCGCTGGCCCACGCGACCGGCGAGGTGATCATCGCGCTCGACGCCGACACCCAGTTCCTTCCCGACGCCATCGCGAAGCTCGTTCGCTGGTTCGCCGACCCGAAGCTCGGGGCGGTCGCCGGCAACGCGCGGGTCGGCAACCGCATCAACATCGTCACCAAGTGGCAGGCGATCGAATATGTCACAGCGCAAAACGTGGAACGCCGCGCGCTCGACCGGCTTGGCGCCATCACCGTCGTGCCCGGGGCGATCGGCGCCTGGCGCCGGGCGGCGCTCGACGAAGTTGGCGGCTATCCGGAAGACACCCTGGCCGAGGACCAGGACCTCACCATCGCCATCCAGCGCCGCGGCTGGCGCGTGACTTACGACATCCACGCCGTCGCCCTGACGGAGGCGCCGGAAACCTTCCGCGCGCTCGCCAGGCAGCGCTTCCGCTGGTCGTTCGGCACGCTGCAGTGCCTGTGGAAGCACCGCGCCGCATTGCGCTCGGGGCGTCCGGTGGGCCTCGCCCGCATCGGCATGCCGCAAGCCTGGCTTTTCCAGATTCTCTTCAGCGCGCTGTCCCCGCTGATCGACCTCGCGCTGATCCTCTCGTTCATCGAGACGATCCTGCGCGTGCAGCAGCACGGTTGGGCGCAGACCCAGAGCGACGTGCTGCGGATGCTGACCTACTGGCTGGTGTTCGTCCTCGTCGACGTGATCGCCGGCTGGATCGCTTACCGCATGGACCCTGCCCGCCGCCGCTTCCCCGCGCTGCGCCTCGTTGCCCAGCGCTTCATCTATCGCCAGCTGATGTACGGCATCGTCATCCGCGCCATCTCGGCGGCGCTGCGCGGACGGCTGGTCGGCTGGGGCAAGCTGGAGCGCAGCGGCAGCGTCAGCACGGCGACAGCCTGATCCTCATGCGAACCGGCTCGCGGACCGTTGAAAAACGGCCTTCCCGACTGCCGGCGGATCTGACGCCGCTTGGCGGCGGTCACATCCAGGGCCCACAGGGCGCGACTTGTGTGATCTGTCTCTAAAGGGTTTCGCCGGCTCGGTGGTCCCTCGAGGCTCTCGCGCCTAAAGGTGCAAATAGGCCGGGTTGAACATCGCGATGCGGCGCAACCGGGCCGGCTCGAGCATGTGCAGCCGCTTGTCACGCAGCTCGATCAAATCGTCCTTGCGCAGCGCCTCGACCATCCGGTTGACGTGAACCGGGGTTAGGCCGGTGCGCGCCAACTCTTGCAGGCCTGGCCGCGTAATCGCCTCATGCGCCAGCGGGTTGCCACGACAAACCGTCGGCTCTCGCAGCGTTCGCGGATATCCCGCGAAAGGAATAGAACTTACATGCGCACCGTGGGAACTCACGAGTCGACCTGGGGCGCCGGCGCCGCCCACTTCCGCCCGCACTTGCCGTGCATCGCCGGAAGGAGGATAATCGCCGTTCAGCCTCGATCGGGAGTGAACCCGTGATGCGCCGACTCTTCGCACCGTTGCTTGCCGCCGCCGCGCTGGCCATGCCGAACCCGGCCGCCGCCCAGGTTTACGGCGGTGTCGACCGCGACATGCCGCTGGCCCGTTTCCAGGATCCGCTGTGCCCGGGTATCGTCGGCCTCGCGCTCGGTTCGGCGCAGGACATGGTCAGCCTGATCCGCGAGAACGCCACCAGCCTGGGACTGTCGCTCGCCGAAAGCGAGACCTGCGAACCGAACCTCATCGTCGCCGTGCTCGACGATCCGAAGGGTTATGCCAATCAACTCAAGGCGAGGCGGCCGTACCTCTTCAAGGACCTGGGCCGCGAAGAGAAGGAGGCGTTCTTCGACGCGGCAGGTCCGGCGCGCAGCTGGGCCCGCATCCTGACCCGCACTCGCGACGGCCTGGCCATCTACGAATCCAATGGCCTGACCAGCCCGGAGCAGGCCACCTTGATGGCCGCTCATTCGCGAGTGTTCGTGCCGACACGGCGCGACGTCGTCTTTGCGATCGTGTTGCTGGACAAGAAGGCGGTCCAGGGGCTCACAGTGACACAGGTGGCCGATTACGCCACCATGCGGGGGCTGGGGGGAACCGCGGCCGAGCGGCTGGGCGGTCCGCGCGACAGCGTCCTCAACCTGTTCGACAGCGGCGCTGACGCACGGCCCAAGGGGCTCACGCGATCCGACCAGATCTTCCTGCAGACGCTCTATTCGACAATGCCCAACAACCCGGCTGCGGTTACGCTTGCCATGGCCGAACGCAAGATTGCCGAAGCGTCGCGGACGGCGAAACGATAGCCCCGACGCCTCAGCTCCCGGGTGTGACCTTGAGCACCGCGCCGTCATTCTCGTCGGTCGTCACATAAAGCGCACCGTCAGGCCCGATCTTCACATCGCGCAGCCGCTGCTTGAGTTCGGCGAGCAAGTATTCGGGATCGCCAACCGGCTTGCCCGCTTCGGTGTCATAACGCAGCAGCCCCTTGGTGAAGCTCGGCAGCAGAAGGTCGCCCTTCCAGTTGGGGAACGCGGCACCGTTGTAGAACAGCGGGTTTCCGGGATTGAGCGAGTTGGGCAGGTAGGTCAGCACCGGATCGGTCATGCCGGGCACGTCCTTCACTCCCTTGGCCGGCTCGTTGTTGTAGTGCTGGCCCTGGGTGACGTCGATCCAGCCGTAGTTGTTGCCCTTCTCGATCAGGTTGAGCTCATCGCCGCCGTGCGGACCGAATTCGGTCTCCCACATTTGTCCGGTGAAAGGGTTGATGGTGAGACCCAGCGGATTGCGGTGCCCGGTGGTCCAGATCTCCGGCTTCCAACCTTTCTTGCCGACAAACGGGTTGTCCTTCGGGACGGTGCCGTCCGCGTTGATCCGCATGATCTTGCCGAAATCGTTGTCCGGCTTCTGGACCATCTCACCATAGTTGCGGTCGCCGCTGGTAACGTAGAGCTTGCCGTCCCTGCCGAACAGGATTCGTCCGCCCCAGCTGCCGGTTGCGGGCCCCTGGCCGCAGCAGCGCTTCGGCCACGGCTGCGCACCGTACCAGGCGTCGGCGACGAAGATGTCCTTGACGTTCTTCAGCTGGTCGGTCCCGTCCCACGTCCCGCGCAAGACGGCGAGCGTGGTCTGGTCGGAGTTC
>DATJHD010000223.1:0-6223 GCA_035494275.1 Croceibacterium sp. | reverse complement strand
GCGTCAGCCGATCGGGCGGCTGGAGCCGAAGAACAGCGCCTGGCTGATCGCCGCGCGGACCGTCGATTCCTGGAACGGCTTGGTGATGAGGTAGGTCGGCTCCGGCCGGTTGCCGGTGAGGAGCCGTTCGGGATAGGCGGTGATGAAGATCACCGGCATGCTCGCCATCTCGAGGATGTCGTCGACCGCATCGAGGCCCGACGAACCGTCGGCCAGCTGGATGTCGGCGAGCACGAGACCGGGCGTGTTTTCCGCGGCGATCTGCTGCGCCTGGGTGCGTGTCGCGGCGGTTCCGGTGATGTCGTGGCCGAGCGAGCGGACGAGATCCTCGAGTTGCATCGAGATGAGCGGCTCGTCCTCGATGATCAGCACGCTGGTCGAGTTCTCGCGGTCGATCTCCTCGATCGCCTCCTGCACCAGGCGCGAGATGTCGTCCTCGTCGACGTCCATAATCTGCGCCGCTTCGGCGGGGGAGAAATCCTCGACGGTCGTCAGGAGCAGCGCCTGGCGATTGAGGGGCGTGATCTTCTTCAGCTGGTCCTGCGCCGCGGCCTCGTGGAGGCCGCTGCCGTCGCCTTCCTCGGCGACTTCCATGTACGCGCTGGCCCACAGCTTGCTGAACGCGGCGTAGAGCGGGACGCGGCCGCCCTTGAGCGAATTCGCGAGCCCTTCGTCGGCGAGAGCCGCCTCGAGCGTGGCCTTGACGAAGGCATCACCGGTCGTTTGCGAGCCCGTGAGCGCGCGGGCATAGCGACGAAGAAACGGAAGATGTGCGGCTACTTCAGCGCCGATGGACATAGAACCCCTTCCCGGAAAGTCAGGCGCCTCACCAACGGTCCAGCGGCCATCGGGTTCCGGGCACCGCAGCATTTATGAACGCCAATCTATCCATCGCGCCGGCGGGTTCAAGACGGGCGCCCGGCAACCCCGTGACGGGCCGTGAAAAGAGGCCAAAAAAAAATTTCGGCGGGCGGGAACCGCAGGCGGCCCCGGGCATTATCGCTTTGTCACCGCCGAGACCCCCCCTCCCGTCCAAGCGGCTGGTGATACGATCCCGAAAGGCCTCCGCGCCCCGAGCGCGGAGGCCTTTTTCTTGTCCTGTCCTGCAAGAGCGACTTGTTACCCCTTGGCGCCGCGCAGCTTGGCGAAAAGGCCGCGCTGTTCCTCCCCGCACAGCGCCCCGACCAGGTCCGCCGGATCGTAGGGCTTTTCGAAGATCGCGCCCATTTCCGCGATCTCTTGCGGGATCTCCTGAGGGGCGCCGGTCGAGAAAACGATTCGCGGACGTCGCGTGCCGATGAGGTCGATGAGCTCGGCGAGCGCCCAGCCATCGTTGCGGTCCGCCAGGTGGATGTCGATGATCATTGCATCCGGCGACTGCTTCTCGAGCTCGACCATGGTCGCCTCCATGCTCGGGCAGATGGCGACCTCGGCGACGCACCCTGCGCGCAAGGCATCCTCCAGCGCGATGGCCAGCACGGGATCGTCCTCCACGATAAGCACGCGCCCGAGCTTGGGCTTGGCCTTGCGGCGTGGACTTCGGCTCATGAACAGGTTCCGCGCGGCCGGTGGCGGAACTGCGCCGGCCGCGACGCGAAAACGTGGCGGATCGCTGCCGGGTTCCCGCAGCCCTACAGCGCCTTGCCGTAGATCCGGTATTCCTTGTTGACCTTGCTGTCGATCGCGTCGGCGATGGCCATCATGCCCTTGTTGTCTTCGAGGATCCAGCCGATCTCGCCCCGCTCGGCACCGTAGTTCCTGGTCGCGTTGCGGCGGATGGATTCGATCATCATGAAAGCAAGCTGGCTCGCCAGGCGCGAGTTCTGCAGCCGTTTCTTCACTCCCATCAGCGGCACGCGGAAGGTTCGCGCGCGGGGATTGCGCAGCCACATCAGCATCTTGATCCAGCCGAACGGCAGCAGCTTGCCGCCGATCCGCTTGATCGGCTCGTTGGCATCGGGCCAGGTGAGCATGAAGGCCACCGGCTCCCCGTCGAGCTCGGCGATCATGTTGATGTCGGGACGGATCAGCGGGACCATCTTCTTGCCGGCGTATTTCGCTTCCTTCTCGGTGAACGGCACGAAGCCCCAGTTGTCGGACCAGGCGTCGTTGAGGATATCGATCACGATCGCCGCCTCGCGGTCGAAGTGCTTGACGTCCGCCGAGCGCACGCGAATGCGCGGGTTCTTCTCGCCGGCCTCGACGATCCGCTGCACCAGCGGCGGGAACTGCTTTCGCACGTCGAGATCGTAAGTGTAGAGCGTCTTGGCCGGCTCGTAGCCGGCGCCTTCGATCCACGGCCGGTAGGCGGGGTTGTCGTGCCCCATCATCACCGTCGGCGGATGATCGTGGCCCTTGACGAGGAGGCCGGGCTCCTCCCAGATCGACATGCTGATCGGCGCCAAAACGCGGGTCATGCCCTGGCCGCGGAGCCAGGCCTCGGCCGCTTCGATGAGCGCGCGCGTGGTTTCTTCGTCCTCGGCCTCGAGCAGGCCCCACTGGCCGCAGCCCGGCCCGAAGCCCTTTTCGGGCGGCTCGGTCAGCGCGAGCTCGTCGATGTGGGCCGAGATGCGGCCGACGACCCTGTCCCCGCGGCGGGCCAGGAAGAACTGGTGCCGCGCATGATCGAAGAACGGGTTCTTGCCCGGCGTCAGCAGCTCGACGACCTCGCCCCGCAGCTGCGGCACGAAGTTGGGATCGGTCGCGTTCAGGCGGTACTGGAGGTCGACAAAGGCATTGAACTCGCGCTTGCCGGAAACGGGGGCAACACTTACCTTGTAATCGGACATGACAATCCCGCCCTTGTTCAGACGCGGTTAGCCCTGCGTGCGCTTGTTGCGCGATGTCAAGGCGAGGGTTGCCCCGCGCCCCCATCAGCGGCACAGGTGCGGCGAAAAGCGGAAAAATGAGCGCGATGACGGCCACTCAGACCTTCGACCCGGCGGTTCCGGATGCCCGCTCAGCGAGCAGACGCATCCACGCGGACATTCCCGACGACAAGACGATGATGCGCGCCGCCGCCGAGCTGACCCGCGACATCGGCGAGGCGCGGGGCGCCATCTACTGGCCGGACATGCTCGGCTCCGCGGCGCTCGGCTATGCCGCGCTCGCCGGGGCCATCCTCGCTGATGGCCCCTGGCTGGCGCTCTTGTTCGGCCTCGTCGCCGTGCTCGCGCTTTATCGCGCCCTCTTGTTCATCCACGAGCTGACGCACCTGCATCGCAACGCCCTGCCGGGCTTCCGCACGGCGTGGAACGGGCTCGTCGGGATTCCGATGCTGACGCCCTCGTTCATGTATGAAGGCGTGCATACGCTGCATCACGCCCGCACGCGTTACGGCACGGCCGAAGATCCCGAGTACCTGCCGCTGGCGCTGATGAAGCCGTGGTCGCTGCCGGCCTTCATCCTGATCGCCTTGCTGGCGCCGCCAGCGCTGGTCATCCGCTTCGGTCTGCTCACGCCCCTCGGCGCGATCTTCCCGAAGCTGCGCACTCTGGCGTGGGAGCGGTTCTCGGCGCTTTCGATCAATCCGGCGTTCCGCCGCCGCCCGGCGGAAGGCGAAATGAAGCGGCGCTTCTTCTGGCTGGAGGTCGGCGCCTGCGCGTGGGCCCTCGTGCTCGTGGCGAGCGTGTTCGTGCTCGGCTGGCATCCGCTGCTCGTCGCGCTGGCGGTCTTTTCGGTGGTGGCCCTGCTCAACCAGCTGCGCACGCTGGTCGCGCACCTGTGGGAGAACGACGGGCAGCCGATGACGGTAACCGCGCAGTACCTCGATTCGGTCAACGTTCCGCCGCCCTCGCCGTTCGCCGAGCTGTGGGCGCCGGTGGGCCTGCGCTATCACGCGCTCCATCACCTGATGCCGAGCCTGCCGTACCACTCGCTCGGCGAGGCCCACCGCCGCCTCCGGGTTCACCTGGAGCCCGGGTCCACGTTCTGGCAGGCCAATCACAAGGGCATGGCCCCGTTGCTCGGCCGGATCGCGCGCAGCACGATGAGCAGGCGCTAGCCGAGGAAAAACGGCCCCCGCACCGCAGTGCGAGGGCCGCCAGTCCCAGCTGAGCTGTTGCAGTCCCCTTATGGATTGGTCGAGGTCGTCGTCGTCGTCGAGGTGGTCGTGTCCGCGGCGCCGGTATCGGTCGACGTGACATCGGTGGTGACGGAGGTGTCGGTGGCCGCCGGGGTGGCGTACGTGTCGGTCGTCGCCAGGGTCGTGTCGGTCGAGGTGGCGTTGTCGTCTTTGCTGCCGCACGCGGCCAGACCGAGCATCGCGGTGCCGGCAAGCGCGGCGAGGAAAAGCTTCTTCATTCCCATCACTCCTTACATCGGGGCATTGAACGCAATTCGCGCCGCAGGCGGCCCCCATCATCACACTGGCGACGCAGATGTCTCGTACCGGCTGTTAACCGTTGTTGGAGCTTGCCCGCAAAGACGCGCGGCACCGCTTCGCGGTTCCCGAAAGAGGCAAAAATATGGCGCCTCGCCTATTCCTCGGTGCGGATGAGAACGGTCTCGCCGACGAGGAAGAACAGCAGGAACGGCGCCCATGCGGCGAGCAGGGGCGGGTAGCCGCCGAAACTGCCCATCGCCAGCGCGGCGTTGTCGACCACAAAATAGGCGAACCCCAGCGCCATGCCGATGACCGCTCGCGCGAACAACTGGCCCGACCGCGCCAGCCCGAAGCCGGCGACGGCGCCGAGCAGCGGCATCAGGATCGCCGAGAGGGGCCCCGAGATCTTGTGCCACCACTTGCCCTTGATGTCGGCGGTGCGCCGCCCGGCCTGGTCGAGCGCCTTGATCGAGTGCGACAGCTGCGAGAGCGGCTCGGCGTCGGGGTCGACCTTGCCGAGCTCGACCTGGTCGAGGGTCAGGTTCGGCGCGACGACGACGGGCCCGCTCGCCCTGGTCGAGGTGGTCGTCCTGACATCGAAGATCTGCGGCGCGCTCAATTTCCAGCCCGGATTGGCCCACACCGCTTCATCGCTGCGCAACTCGCGCAGGATCATGCCTTTCGCGTCGCGCTGGTAGAAGGTGACGTTGCGCATCCGGGTCGCGGGCCCGGTGCCGCTCACCACGGCCGCCTCGAGGATGTCGTGGCCCGCCGTCAGGTAGACGTTGGCGCGCACGTTGCTCTGCTGCGGAATCGGCCCATAGTCGACCGCCTGCCAGGCATTGAGCGTCGCCGTCGCGCGCGTGACCACGCGTTCGTTGAAGGTGAACGACACCACCGCGACCACCGCCGCCGCGAGCACCAGCGGAGCGAGGATCTGGTGCGCCGACAGCCCGGCGGCCTTCATCGCGATGACTTCGCTGTTCTGGTTGAAGGTGGCGAGGGTGATGATCGTCGCCAGCAGGACCGAGTACGGCAGGAACTCCGTCACGAGCTGCGGCACGCGCAGGCCCACGTAATGCAAGAGCTGCGGCTCCCCGTTGCCGGGATAGGCGAGCACGTCGGCGCTGTGCGACAGCAGGTCGAGCATCATCAGCACCAGGACCAGCATGACGAGCACGGCGAGGATGCGGGTGACGAAGGTCTTGGCGAGATACCAAGTCAGCGTCGGCGACGGGAAGAAGTCAAACAGCATCGGTCGCTCCGATGGGGATGATGCCGTGCGCCCGGCTCCGCCGCTGCCACAGCCGCTTCACCTGCTTGCCGAGCTTGGCATAGGCGGATTCGAGAGCGCCGATCGCTTGCCCCCCGGGAACGAAGGCGACGCGGTAGAACATCCACACGATCAGCGCCGAGAAGACGACGAACGGCCCCCACAGCGCGAGGTAGGGATTGACCCGGCCGAGCTCGGCGATGTCCTGCCCGTATTCGTTGACCTTGTGGTAGGCGACGACGAGCACGATCGAGACGAACACCCCGAGCGCCGAGGTCGAGCGCTTCGGCGGGATCGCCAGCGAAACCGCGAGCAGCGGCAACAGCAGCATCATCACCACCTCGACCATGCGGTAGTTGAAATTCGCCTGGTTGCCGACGCGCGCCGCCTTGGGCGCCTGCGAGCTCCAGCCGAGCTTGAGCAGCTCGGGGATGATGTACTCGCGCGCCTCGTTGCCGCGCTTGCGGAACTTCTCGATCGCTGGAAGGTCGACCGGCAAGTCGTGCTGGCTGAAGCTCAGCACGCGCGGCTGCTTGCCGGGCTGGGTCTGCACGATCGTGCCGTCGAGCAGGCGCAGGATGATCGTGTTGCGATTGTCGGGCGCCGCGAGGAAGGTGCCTTCGCGG
>DATJHD010000222.1:0-2740 GCA_035494275.1 Croceibacterium sp. | reverse complement strand
CCGCCGAACCAGAGCGTGGCGAACAGGCCCTTCCGGCCGCCGAGCGCCGCCCAGCCGAGCATCGGCAGCAGCAGGAGCGGCGGCCCGAGCCAGTACGGCAGGTTCTTGCCCAGCGGCGTGACCGACATCAGGCCGTAGAGGGTAAACGGCAGGCCCTGCATCCCGGTCCAGCCGGGCGAGCGCAAGTCGCCGGGCAGGCGCTGTGCCATCACCTCCTGGGCATGGAGGGCCATGCCGAGCGCGAACAGCGCCACGACCGCCGTCACCGCGGCGAACTCGCGCCAGCGCCTTTGCGAAGCGGCGAACAGCGCCCACAGCAGCACGAACGGCAATGCCAGCTCGCGTATCGCGAGCGCGCATGCGGCGAGGATCAGCGCGGGCCACCAGTGCCTGGGGCGATAGACCACCAGCGCAGCCGACAGGAACGCGCCCGCAAGGATCTCGTGGCTGAGGCCGACCTGCTTGATGAAGTCCACCGTGCCGAACGCTCCCGCTGCCGCGGCCGCGCCGAGGCGCTCGATCACGAGCGTCCGGCGCTTGAGGAACGGTATCGTCCCGAACACCGTGACGGCCCACAGGCCGATCGCGACGACCAGCCAGCCGGTCAGGCCAAGGAGCATCGTCGCCCACGCGAGCGTCGGCGGCCGGACGGCGACGAACGGGCGCGTCGGGTAACGGCTCTTGCGCTGCTCGGCGAGCGCGGCGTGCCAGTAGCTCTCCCCGTGGGCGACGCGTTGGTCGATGGTCCGGTAAAGATCCATGTCGCGCCGGTCGCCGCGCTTGAGCCGGGCCTTGTTCACCGCGACCGCATGATGGCCATAGCGGTACTCCGCCGGCACGCTCCACACGCACAAGGCAGTGGTGGCCACGAGCAGGACGGCCGCGGCCCATCGCGGCAGGCGCCGCAACGGGCGGTCCATCGCGCGCCACCAGCCGACGAAATCGGGAACCTTCACGCCTGGACCGCCCTCCGCTCCATCGCGGCGGCCGGCAGCGAGCGCAGCGCCATCGGCAGGAACGCGTAGCCGACGAACCACGCCGGCGTCACCACCAGCGCCCAGTAGAAGTTGTTGGCCCGACCCGCGATCATGAACAGCAGCCCATAGCCCGCGAACAGCAGCGTGAAGAAGCGTCCCAGCGGGCTTTTCCACGCAGCCCAGCCGACGAGCGGCAGCAGCGCCAGCGGTGCCGCCAGTCGATACGGCAGCAGGTGCAGGACGCTCGATTCGATGATGCCGCCGGTCCAGCCGGGCAGCCCGCGGAACGCCAGCCACGACGGCGAAGGCCGGTCGCTCGCAAACGTGTACTTGCCGACCTCGTGAAGGTGCCAGGCGAGACCGACGGCAAACAGCGCGGCGAGGGCCAGCCAGGCGACGAGCTCGCGCCAGTCGCGCCGCCACGCGGCCAAGGCGGCGAGCAGCAAGACGAACGGCAGCGCCAGCTCGCGAATGGCGAGAGCCAGCGCCGCCGGCAGCCACGCCGCCCACCACTTGCCCGGCCGGTGCAAGCCGCCGGCGAGCGCCAGCAGCAGGCCGGCCCAGACCTCGTGAACCGCGAGGTACTGCGGCTTCAGTCCCATGAGCGAGCCGATCGCCAGCAAGACGATGGCGATCGCCCGCCGGTCCACGCCGCCGGGCTCCTCGCCCAGCCGGTTCCACCACGCGGCGAGGACGCCGACCCCGAGCGCCAGCGCGAGCATGAACAGCCCGGTGGATCCGAGCGAGGCCGTGAGCAAGGCGAGCGTCGGCAGCCGCACCGCAAGCCCCGGCCGCACGGGGAAGTTTCGCGCGCGCTGCTCCGAAACCGCGGCGGCGTAGTAGTTCTCGCCCGCGGCGACCCTTTGCACGATGCCGTCGAAAAGCTGCAGGTCGGTATCGCGCTGCGTGGCGGAGGAATTCGCTGCCTGACCGGGTGCGCTCGGGCGCGGGACGGGGGCCGTCGGCGCGGTCCAGATCGCGGCGAGCAGCACCAGCACGATGACCGCGAGCGCCGCCCGAGCCGAATTGCGTGGCCACGACGCGAAGCGGTCGAAGCCGGGGGCGGCCGTCACCGGAGCCACCCCAGCGTCACGGCCGCCCAGACGAGCACCGCACCCGCGAGCGCCGCGAGACCGTAGCCGAGGACCCGCAAGGGCCACAGCTGCCGCTCGTCCCAGATCAGCTTGATCTCGGGCAGCGGCGGCTGCTCGGGTGCCCCGCCCCGCGCGGGGAACATGTCCTCGATCCGGCGGATCAGGCCGGGCAGCCGCAGCAGGGTCTGGAAATCCTCGCGGATGCGGTCCGCCAGCGCCGCCTCGGGGCCGAGCTCGTCACGGATCCAGCTCCTCACGTAGGGCGCCGAGACGTCCCACATGTTGATTTCGGGATGAAGCTGGGTGGCGATGCCTTCGACCATGACCATCGTCTTCTGCAGCAGCAGGAGGTGCGGCTGGGTCTGCATGTCGAAATCGCGGGTGATCGCGAACAGGCCGTCGAGCATCATGCCGACGGACAGCTCGCTGACCGGCTTGCCGCGCATCGGCTCGCCGACCGCGCGCAGAGCGGTGGCGAACTCGTCGACCGAGTGATAGCTCGGCACGTACTGCGCCTCGAAGTGGATCTCGGCCACGCGCCGGTAGTTGCCGGTCGTGAGCCCGTAGAGGATCTCGGCCAGCCATTGCCGCGCGCGGCGGTCGATCCGGCCCATGATCCCGAAATCGATCGCCACGATCGTGCCGTCGGGCCGCACGAACAGGTTCCCC
>DATJHD010000221.1:0-2797 GCA_035494275.1 Croceibacterium sp. | reverse complement strand
TCGCTGTCGCAGGACCGCCTGCCGATCGCTCACGGGAAAGCGCGCAGCGCCGACGACCGGCGCCGCGGCGCGGTGATCGAGGAACTGTTGTGCCACGGCCGCGCCAAGGTTTGCCGGCCCCTGCTGGATGACGCCTGGGAGTTGCTGGCGCCTTATCTCGACACAGGCCTTTGCGAGCTGGAGGGCGAGTATCTCGTCATCGCCGATCGCGCCGTTGCGTACGCGCGCAGCATCGCCGCCGCTTTCGATCCCTATCGCCAGCATTCGCCGCGCCGGTTCAGCTCGGCCGTCTGACCTTTCGGGGAACCGCCCGGCGTCTCGCGCGTGAATGCGGCACGGCCCATGTGCCACCCAGGTGTCGCGATGATAATTTGGCTCTTGCCCTTGCTGGTGATCGTGACGGCCCTCGTCACGATGCTATCGGGCGTCTGGCTGCTTCTGCATCTGACCGCCCTCGTGCGCATGCTGGCGGACAAGACCGACCTCGTTCCGGCGAAAGCCTTTCCGCGGGTCCCGAGGCGGGCCGTGCGGACGGCCCTGGGAGTCTTTCTGGGAGGAACCGCGACCACGCTCGCCATCGTCGTCCTGGCTGCCACGGTTCCCATTCACTGAAACTTGGAAGAATTGCCTTCTTGCGAAAGGGCTTGCATGGCCATCACGAGGCGATGCAGCCCTCACCCCGTCATTGTTGTCCGCTCGCGTCTTTCGCTCAGGACCCTGCCAGGAATGTGGCGCAAGGGTAAGATTTCGTCGGCGAATGCAGCCTCGCGCCGAACGAATCAGGCGTCAGCCCTCGCCCGGTTCTCCACCAGCAGAGTCGCTGCGGCGGTATTGGAAATCGGCACGTGGTAGTTGTGCGCGAGCTCGCGCGGCGAACCCGTCAGCGCTCCGCGCGCCGCGAGCCAGTTGAGGATTTCAACGCCCTGGCTGCCCGCCAACTCGACGATGTCGAGCGTGTCGTGCGCCGTCAGCGCTTCGGGATCGGGGACGATGTTGCGCAGGCAGAACCTGTCGTAGCTGGGATTGATGAACCCCGCGCGCTCGCCGTCCAGCTGGTGCGACAGGCCGCCGGTACCGAGCACGATGATCTTCTCGTCGCCCGGCCAGGTTTCCAGCGCGTGGCCGACCGAGCGGCCGAATTCGAGGCAGCGCTTGGGGCTCGGAAGGGGATGCTGCACCGTGTTGAGGCAGATCGGCACCAGCTTGACCGGCCATGCGTCCGTGTTCGGCCAGCACAGCTCGAACGGCACGCACACCCCGTGATCGACCAGCATCGATTGGCAGGTCACGGGATCGAATTCGTCGCCGACGACGTGCTCAATGATGTGCCACGACAGCGCTGGATGGCCGACAAACGGCTTGAAACCGCCGATGCCCCAGCCCTCGTCCTCGTGGCGGTATTCGCCGGCCGCGCCGATGGCGAAGGTCGGCATCTTGTCGAGGAAGAAATTGAGGCCGTGGTCGTTGTAGAACACCACCGCAACATCGGGATTCTCGCGCCGGAGAAATTCGTGCACCGGCAGGAAACCATCGAAGAACGGTTTCCAGTAGGGATCGGCCTGCAAGCCCTTGGCAATGGCCGTACCGATGCCCGGTACGTGGCTGGTGAAGATTCCGCCGACGATCTCGCTCATGATGCCACGCTCCTTTCCGTGGTGCCGTGGGCCAGCAGGGCAGCCTTGAAAGCTTCGACGGTCGTGCCGGTCTGCAAGGCGCCGAGATCCTGGACATTGAGGCCGAGGATGCCGGCGAGCTTGGCGAGGTAATAGACGTTGCCGCCGGCGTCGATCATCGCCGCTACCTCGCGCTGGCGGACCGCCTCGCGCTGCTGATCCGTCAGCCCGAAGCGGTCCATGTAGGCCTCTTGGTCGGCGACGAAGGCGGCGCGATTCTCGGCCTTGTTGAAGGAGTAGCACATGGCGTTCAGCGCGAGGCCCTTGCGAGCCGCATCGCCGTCGAACACCGGCGTGCCGGGGATAGCGCGATTCGTGCGGGCCATGAGCCTATCACTCTCCATGATCGCCGGCGACAATACGCCGGTCCCGTGCTTTGTCGTTGCGCCAGGTCAAAGGAGGATGCGCTCCGGAACTCTCCGGAGTTACGCGGCCACGCGGCGAGAGCAACTTGCGCCCAATCCAGGCGAAAGGATCGAAGATATGAGCTCGGCCCTTCTTGACAGCGACGGCGTCGCGGAGCGTTCCATGACGCCGACCGGCGAAAGAGCCACAGGAATCCGTTCGATACTGCTTCACGTGCATGACGATGCGTGCATGGAAGCGCGCTTGCAGGTCGCGCTTGACCTCGCCCGCGCCTTCGACGGTCACGTCACTTGTCTGCAGCCCGTCTCGTTCGATTTCTCCGTGCCGGGCGACCTTTACGGCACGATGGTCGCCGAACTGATCCCGGTGATCCAGGACGCTGCCGACGCGCTGCGCGACAGGATCAGCACGCGTCTCGCCGGTGAAGACGTGGCCTGGGATTGGAAGCAGGAAGATGGCCCGGGCCGTCAGTTGCTGATGCGAGCCGAGGCGTTGAGCGACCTGGTCGTGCTCGGCGCGCTCGACCCGGCGAGTGACGGCAAGGGCCCCTCGAGCCTCGGAAGCTACCTAGCGGTGCATGGCCAATCGCCGATCTTGGTGGTCCCTCAGAACACGCGTTCGCTCGATCTCGCCGGGCCGGCCGTGATCGGCTGGAACGGCTCGCCGGAAGCGGCCCATGCGCTGCGCGGCGCAGTTCCCTTGCTGCGCAAGGCAACCTCGGTTACTCTCGTCAACGTGACCGAGCATATCGATGACAA
>DATJHD010000220.1:0-2195 GCA_035494275.1 Croceibacterium sp. | reverse complement strand
TTCCCCCTTGTACACGGGGTCGGTCAGGTCCTTCCAGCAGTTGGGGACCGGCAGTTTTTTCCGCGCGAATACCTCGGTGTTGTAGCCGAGCGCAAGGATGCCGCCATAGACGCCGGCGACGCGGTATTGCGACAACTCGGCCTCGCGGCGCGCCCAGTCGTGCAGCTGGCCGAGGTTCGGCGACCGATACGTCTCGAGCAGCCCTTCTTCGGCGGCCTGCAGGAACGCGTCGCCCGGGCCCGCCCACCAGATGTCACCTTTCGGATTGGCGCGCTCCGCCTTGACCTGCGCGAACAGTTCGCCGGTCGCCTTCTGGGTGACCGAGACTTTCACGCCGGCAGCCTTTTCGAAACCGCTCGCCATGCCCTGGCACCACGCCGTATTGGGCGAGCTGCAGTACATCGCCAGCGTGCCCTGCGCCGCGGCAGCACCCGCAAACAATAATGCGACCACGCCGCCGGCAGCGAGCGGCAGCGATCGCAGCCATCGCGCCGCGGACGCGACATGCCTCATTTGGGCGTGCTGCCGATTTCGCGCTCCCAGCGCTCGAGCAGGCGCTTGCGCTCGGCGGACGCGCCGTACTTGGCGAAGTTGTAGTCGATCAACTTGATCTCGCTCGGCTTGGGCGAAAGCGGCGAGACCGGCGAGTTCACGTTCGACGGCAGCTGGTACGACTTGGCCTGCGCGGCGAGTGCCTGGGCGGCGGGCGTCAGCGCCCAGTCGTAGAACTTGCGCGCGTTGTCCAGGTTGCGCGCGCCCTTGATGATCGACATCGAGCCGATTTCGTAGCCGGTGCCTTCGCAAGGTGCGACGCTCTTCACCGGGAATCCGCCCTGTGCCTCGGTGACGACGTCGTGAATGAACGCCACGGCGACCATGTTCTCGCCGCGTGCGGTCGCCTTGATCGGTCCGACGCCCTGGCGTGAATACGAGCTGATGTTCTTGTGCATGTCCTTCAGCAGCTTGAATGCGTCTTCCTCGCCGAACAACTGGACCAGCGTGGCGATCGCGGTGTACGCGGTGCCCGATGCGTTCGGATTGGCCATCTGCACGTCGCCCGCGTAAATGGGCTTGGCGAGGTCCTTCCAGCAAGCCGGCGGCGGCAGTTTCTTCTTCGCGACCAGCTCGGTGTTGTAGCCGATGCCCAGAACGCCGAGGTACAGGCCGACCGCTTTGTAGCCCGACTGCTCGGCCTGCTTCTTGGCCCAAGGCTGCAGCTGATCGAGCAGCGGCGACTTGTAGGGCATCGTCAGATCCAGCTCGGCGGCCTGCAGATGAGGATCGCCGGTGCCGCCGAACCAGATGTCGAGCTTCGGGTTCGCCTTTTCCGCAGCGACCTGCGCGAAAGACTCGCCCGATCCTTTCAGCGTCATCGAGGCCTTGATGCCGGTCGCCTTCTCGAATTCGGTAGCCGCGAGACTGCACCATTCGGCGGCCATCGGACAAAGGACGTTGAGCTGTGCCGCCGCCGGCATCGGTGCGAGCAGCAACGCGAGCGCACCGGCAAAGTACAATCTCCTCCGGATATTCATCTTTCCTCCTGTCTGATCCACCGAATAATCGGGCAATCATCAGCGATCCGCCATGGCCTCGTCAATGATTCGCCTGGGTATCGACCTGGGCGGCAGCAAGATAGAGATCGTCGCACTCGCGCCGGACGGGAGCGAGCGCTTCCGGCGGCGCGTGCCCACGCCGCAGGACGGCTATCTGCCGGTGCTCGATGCGATCGCCGGCCTGGTCGCCGCCGCCGATGCGGCCGTCGGCGCGCGAGGCAGCATCGGCATCGGGACGCCGGGATCGATCTCGCGTGCGACCGGACTGCTGCGCGGCTCGAACTCGATCTACCTGAACGACAAGCCGGTCGGTGCCGATCTCGAGCGGCGCCTGGGACGCGCGGTTCGCATCACCAACGATGCCAATTGCTTTGCGCTGTCCGAGGCAACCGACGGCGGCGGCGCGGGCGCCGAAACCGTCTTCGGCGTCATCCTCGGCACCGGCGTCGGCGCCGGCATCGTCGTCCGCGGCCATGTGCTGATCGGACCCAACGCGATCGCGGGCGAATGGGGCCATAACCCGATGCCCTGGCCCGAAGAAGGCGAGCGACCCGGCCCGCCCTGCTTTTGCGGCCAGTCGGGCTGCATCGAAATGTTCCTGTCCGGCCCGGGCCTCGAGCGCGAGCACCGGCGCAGCACCGG
>DATJHD010000219.1:0-2859 GCA_035494275.1 Croceibacterium sp. | reverse complement strand
CTGCATCTGCGACAGGTCCTCGGCGAGCACGAACAGCGTCGGGGTGTTGAACGAGGCGGCGACGGTCTGCCCCGGCTCGACCTGCCGCGCGAGCACCACGCCCGACACGGGCGAGCGGATGACGGCGCGGTCGCGGTTGGTGAGCGACGAGGACAGCTGCGCCCGCGCGCGAGCGACGCCGGCCTGGGCCGTGGCGACCGAGGCGCGGTCGCGCTTGACGTTGGCCTGCGCGGCCTCGAGCTCGGTCTTCGACGGCACCTTGCCGCCCGACAGGCGGTAGACTTCCTGCAGGCGGGCGAGCTGCGCCGAATCGACGTCGAGCGTGGCGCCGGCCTGCGCCACCGAGGCGTGCGCCGAATTGAGGTCGGCCTGGGCCTGCCTGATCTGGTCGTCGATCACGTCGGTATTGATCCGCGCCAGCACCTGGCCGCGCGAAACGCGGTCGTTGACGTCGACCAGCACCTGGTCGATGCGTCCGGATACCTCCGAGCCGACCTGAACCTGGTTGGTCGGCCGCAGGTTCCCGGTGGCGGTAACGGAAAGATCGAGCGAATGGCGCGCCACCGGCTCGGCGATGTAGTCGGTCTTGTTGGTGCCGCGCGAGGCGAGAACGACGATCAGCGCCACCAGCACGAGCAGCGCCGGGATCCAGTACTTGGCCCAGCGGCGCCAGCGCGGCTGATCGCTCGTGCCGAGGAACTCTTCGAGGTTTTCGCTCTGGTACGTGGCAACGTCGTTCATGGCTCGATCCCGTCGTTCGAGGCAAGGGGCAGGGAGGTGGACGACCAGCCGCCGCCGAGCGCCTGGGTCAGGCGGACGAAGGCGCTCGCCCGGTCGGCTTCGGCGGCGACGAGGCCGTTGCGCGCCGAGAGCAGCTGGTTTTCAGCCGTCAGCAGGTTCTGAAAGTCGGTCAGCCCGGCCTCGTACTGGCTGCGCGCCAGGAGCGCGGCGCTGTTGGCCGCATCGAGCGCTTCTTCCTGGATCGCGACCCGCTCGCGCGCCGACTTGAGGTCGACGGAGGCTGTCTCGACATCCTCGAGCGCGGCAAGGATCGTGCCGCGCCACGCCGCGAGCGAGCCTTGCGCGGCCGCTTCGGCGCCATGCACTTGCGCCCGCGTGCGGCCGCCGTCGAAAATGAGCTGGCTGACGGTCGCAAAGATTCCGCCGGTGATCACGTCGAACAGCCCCGAGAGGCCGGACGAGGCCGTGCTGACGTTGCCGGTCAGGCGCAGCAACGGCAGCAGTTGCGCGCGGGCGACACCGACGCGGGCGCTATTGGCAATAAGCGTCTCCTCGGCACCGCGCACGTCGGGGCGCTGGCGCAGCACCTCGGCGGGCGGAGCGAGGCCGGCGAGCGTCGGCGGAGAGGGAAGGCTGTCCGATCCCTTGAGCAGGGTGAGGACCCGCCCGGGAGGTTCGCCGATCAAGGTCGAGATCGCGTTGGCGCTCGCGGCGAGGCTGCTTTCGAGCTGCGGGATGGTGGCCGCGGTCGCCGCGCGCTGGCCGCGCGCCTGCTCGACGTCGAGGCTCGAGACGAGGCCCGCCTGCACGCGCCAGCGGGCGATCTGCAAGTTCTGGTCCTGGTAGCCCAGCGTATCGCGGGCGATCGCCAGCTGCATGGCGGTGGCGCGGGCCTGGATGGTGGTCAGCGCGACCTGCCCGACGATCGCCCGCTGCAGGTCGGCGAGCGAATAGCCGGCCGCGGCGAGATCGGCCCGCGAGGCGGCGACATTGCCCGAGATCTGCCCGAACAGGTCGGCTTCCCAGCTCGCGTCGGCGCCCAAGTTGAACTGGACCTTCTTCTGCGCGAAGTCGCCGACGTCCTTGTTCGCGCCCGCGCTGCCGGTGATCTGCGGGAAGAACGCGGCGCGGGCGGAGGCAAGCTGCGCGCGGGCCTGGGCGACACGCGCGGCGCCCTGCGCGAGATCCTGGTTCCTCGCGATCGCCTGCTCGACGAACTGGGCGAGAAGGGGATCGCCGAGCTGCGTCCAGTACCGGCTGACGTCGGTCGAGACCGCGGCGGCATCGCTCTCGGCCCATTTTTCGGGGACCGGGATGCCGGCCTCGGGCGGCGTCACGTCCACGCGGCTGCAGCCCGCCGCCGCGAGCAGCAACGGCAGCGCCAGCAGGCGCGCCCTGGCGGCTCGTCGGTAATCGGCTGTGTTCACTGGCTTCCCCATGTCCCGCCCGATCAGCAATGCCGGATTTAGTCGATTAGCTAATTACCTATCAAGTCGCGAATTGTATTAAATTCGGCCGCGATAGTCCGCGCGCCGGATCCTTTCTTTCCCCGGGGTTCCCCGGTTGGGCGACCGTATTGCCGATGTAATACAGCACAGCGAAATTTCAACAGGCTTGCCGATGCGCGAGCGTCAGCCGGTACCACTTCGGTACGCCCCCATAGGACGATTTGCCCATGAAATCGAATATGCTAGGTAGCTCTCGAGGGGGTGGGGTCATGCGTTTTCGACTCACCTGTGTACCTGTCCTTTTAGGAGCCTGGCTGTTGGTCGCGGGCACGCCGGCGTTCGCCGGCGATGCCGTCGCGGAGGAAGCTTCGGCCCCTTCGGCAAGCGAGGAAGTCGCGCCCGCCCCGGTCCACGTCACCATCGGCCGGGCGCTCGACCTGCAGGGCAGGCAGGCCTGGGGCGTGCGTTCCCGTGGCGCCGAGGGCAGCTCCGAGATATCGATTTCCTATTCGCGGCCGCGCCTCAGCCTGGCGACCGGGGCGATCCTCAACGGGACCCTGCCCGGCGGCCTGCCCGTCGCCTCCCGCGCGCTCACCAGCAGCTTCGGGATGCGCGTCAACCCGGTCACCGGCATCTACGCCGAGCATGACGGCATCGACCTCGCTGCCCC
>DATJHD010000218.1:0-2056 GCA_035494275.1 Croceibacterium sp. | reverse complement strand
AATCCACCCCGGCCATGACCCGCTCGCGGCCGAGCAGGTCGGCATAGCGGCCGATGCGCTGGGCGATCAGCTCGGGGTGCTCGACGTAAGGAGACTGCGGCTCGATCATGCCCGGGCACAGGACCTTGCCCTCGGGCAGCTCGTGTTCTTCGAAGTATGCGAATTCGTGCGCGTGGCGCGGGTTGGCGCCCTCGATCAGCACGGTCTGCGGCCTCGCGCTCCAGACGATATCGGCAATGTCCTCCAGCGCGACATCGCAGGTGTGCGGGCCGGGGTAATTGCCCCAGCACAGGTGCATCCTCAGCTGCTCGGCCGGGATGTTGCGCAACGCGTGGTTGAGCGCTGCGACGTTCATGCCGATTCGCTTGCGGAATTCCTCGGTCGAAAGCGCCGTGAACTGCACGTGGCGGCCCATCGCGAGATCAGGGCAATCAACCTGCAGGGTAATGCCGGCGCTGGCGATGGTCTCGTATTCGTGGCGCAAGCCTTCGGCGAGGGCGAAGACGTATTCCTCGTCGCTCCTGTAAAACTGGTTGGGAAAGAACAGGGCGGTCACGCCGGGCGAAGCGGCGGACATGAAGGTCTCGTGTCCGCCGGCGAGACGGTTCAGGCGCTCGGCATCCTCACGCGGCGCGTCCATGTCGATCACCTCGATCGGTGCGGTGCACGCCGGCGCGCTGCGCTTGGCGCGGCCGCGGTTGCCGAAGACCTGTGCCTTGGCCCCCGGGAACTGCTCGAGGTCCTCGAACTCGTACTGCCCGGCCTCGCCGCCGAAGCCCGACAGGCGATGCTTGATGTAAGTTGCGTAGCTCGGCTTCGACATCTCGCCGTCGTTGACGACGCTGACGCCGGCCTGCTTCTGGCGCGCGATGACGTGGGCGGTCGCGCGCTCGATCGCCTCGTCCAGCGTGGCCGCGTCGACCCCCTCGCCGCCTTCGCGGGCAAACATCAGCTCGAGCAGGTAGTCCGGCCGCGGCAGGCTGCCGGTGTGAGTGGTCTTGAAGCTCACGAAAGCTCCGCCCGCACGATCTTCGCCCCTTCCGCCATCGCCTTCATCTTGCCGAAGGCGACCTCGCGCGGGAGGTACTTGAGGCCGCAGTCGGGCGCGACGATGATCCGGCTGGCATCGACGTGCGGCAGCGCCCTGCGGATGCGCGCGGCGACCGTCTCCGGCTCCTCGACCGCGTGGGTCGACAAGTCGAGTACGCCGAGGATGATCGTCTTGCCCGGCAGCGTTTCGAGCACCGAGGTGTCGAGGTTCGACTGCGCGGTCTCGATCGAGATCTGTGCGACATCGCTCGACGCCAGCTCGGGCAGGAAGCTGTAGCCCTCGGGCCGCTCGTGGATCAGGTGCGCGTAGCCGAAGCAGATATGCAGGGCTGTTGTACCCCTGACGCCTTCCAGCGCGCGTTCGAGCGCTTTGAGGCCGAACGCCCGCGCCTTGTCCGGCCGCGCCTGCATGTACGGCTCGTCGAGCTGGACAACGTCGGCCCCGGCGGCGAACAGGTCCTTGATCTCCTCGTTGACCGCGGCCGCATAGGCCACCGCCAGCGCCTCGCCGTCGCCGTAATGATCATCCTGTGCCTGCTGGCTCATCGTGAACGGGCCGGGCACGGTGATCTTGATCGCCTTGCCCGGACTGACGTGCTCCTTGAGGAATTCGACGTCGCGCACCTGTACCGCGTGGCGGCGCCTGATCTCACCTGTGACGCGCGGCACCGGCACCGGCTCGCCGCTGCGGTCGAGCGCGGTGCCGTGATCGTGCAGGTCGACGCCGTCGAGCGCGGTGGCGAAGCGGTTCGAGTAGCTCTCCCGCCGCATCTCGCCGTCGGTGATGATGTCGAGCCCGGCGCGCTCCTGCTCGGCGATCGCGTAGACGGTCGCATCGTCCCACGCCTGCTCGAGGTAATCCGCGGGCACCCGCCACAGCTCCGTCATCCGCGTGCGCGGCGGGAAGCGGCCGGCGAGCTTCTCGCGGTCGATCAGCCAGTCCGGCTGGGCGTAGGAGCCGACGAGCGAGGTGGGAAGGAGCGGAAGCTGCGGCATGGAGTGGACC
>DATJHD010000217.1:0-2004 GCA_035494275.1 Croceibacterium sp. | reverse complement strand
CGCCAGGGGGACGGGTTGTCGATGATCTACAGTTTCTACGACCCGGAACATGAGGCGCGCACCGGGCTTGGGAATTTCATCATCCTGGATCACATCCGCCGAGCCGCCGACGCTGGACTGCCCTACGTCTACCTCGGCTATTGGGTCGATGGCGCGCAACGCATGCAGTACAAGGTCCGTTACCGTCCGCTCGAGCGCCTCGGCCCGGACGGCTGGCGGCGCTTCACCGACGAGCAGCAGGCCGCGCTCATCGCTTCCGCGGCAAATTCCCGGCGTGACGAGGCTCCCGCCCTTGACGGCGGCGGCAAGGACGGCACGCCCGGCGGCCAGCAGCAGTACAAGATCGCCTGACATAACGTTCCTCCCAGTCGTGCGCCGCTTCGCCGCGATCCTGGCGATATCCACCGTCCTCGCCCCGCCGCTCGCCGCGCAGGACCGCAACACGCTGCCCGAGCTCGAATCCCTGATTCCGGATTCGGCGATCGACGATCCTCAAGCGTGGGTAAGGCAGTCCGTTCCGACGCAAGCGCCAGGGAACCAGGACGCGCAACCGCAACCCGACACCCCGCTCGCCGATATGCCCCTGATCACGGTGCCGTGGCCGGACAAGCTCGAGCTGCCCGCCGTCGTGCCGCTCACGCCTGATGCAGGCATTCAATTTGCCGAACCCGAACAGCGCCCGCGGGGGCGGCGCGAGGGCACCGAGGTTCAGGTCTCCAGCGAACTCAAGCTCGTGTTCCCGACAGACCCTGCCGAGTTTCCGGATCGCCACGCTTTCGTCGACCGGTTCAAGGGCCTTTCGACGGTCGTCCAGTACAAGTCCGATGGCAGCGCCGCGAAACTGGCGGCTCAGGCGCGGCAGGATGAGGCCCTGCTCGAGCGCATGCTGCGCGTCTACGGCTATTACGACGCCCTCGTCTTCCGCAGCGTCAACACAGGGCCCGAAGGCGGGCAGCCGGCCAACGCAAGCCAGCCGAGCGTGCGATTCGACATCGTCCCGGGCAAGCAATACACCGTGGGCGCGATCGACCTCGGCAGCCTCTCGGCGACCGGCCCGGACTTCCAGATGCTGCGCGAAGCGTTCATGGTGAACACGGGTGATCCGCTGCTGCAGGACAAGATCGAGAGCGAGCAGGCCGATCTCGACATCGCGCTCGGCGAAGCGGGATACCCGTTCGCCGCCATCGATGATCCCTTGCTTGTGGTCGATCATGCGCGCGAGCAGGGGGACCTGACGCTGAAGGTCACGCCCGGCGGCAAGTACACATTCGGCAAGGTCACCAGCAATCTTGCCGATTTCATGCCGGGCCGGCACTTGTCGGAGATCGCCCGGTTCAAGCCTGGCGACCAGTACAAGCGCAGCCTGCAGATGGACCTGAGGCGCGCGATACAGGCGACCGGTCTTGTCGCCAGCACCGATCTGACGCCTGTCGAGGTGACACCTCCGAGCGGCGACCGGCCCGGCGTCGTCGACATCGCAGCGACCATGACCAAGGCCAAGGTTCGCACTATCACGGCTTCGCTTGGCTACGACACCGGCCAGGGCTTCAAGGCCGAAGGCAGCTGGGAGAACCGCAACCTGTTCCCGCCAGAGGGTGCCCTGAGGCTGCGCGCCATCGCCGGCACACGCGAGCAACTCGCCGGCGTGACCTTCCGGCGCAACAACTTCCACGGGCGCGACAAGGTGCTGACGATCGACGCTTATGCCAGCACGATCGATTACCAGGCGTATGACTCGCGCACGGCGTCGCTCGTGGCGACGTTCGAGCGGCTCAGCAACATCCTGTTCCAGAAACCCTTCAGCTGGTCGATCGGCCTGGAGACCACGGCGACGGGCGAGCGCCAGGCGCTGCCGGGCGGCGGCTTCGGGCCGCGCAAGACCTATTTCGTCGGCGCGCTCCACGGCTTCGCCGAGCTCGACACCTCCGACGATCTGCTGAATCCGACGCACGGCTGGCGGCTCTCGGCCTGGCTCTCGCCCGAGACGTCGCGGACGGACAACGA
>DATJHD010000216.1:0-7208 GCA_035494275.1 Croceibacterium sp. | reverse complement strand
GCGAGGCTCTCGAGACCGAGCGATTTGGCGAACTCGTCGTCAAGCTGGGTGTCGGTCTCGACCTTGACCGCCTGCACGGTGACGTCGAACTCGGCTTCCTTGCCCTTGAGATTGGCGGCCGGATAGTCCTCGGGGAACTTGACGGTGATCGTCTTGGCATCGCCGGCCTTGAGACCGGCCAGCTGCTCTTCGAAGCCAGGGATAAACTGGCCCGAGCCGAGTATCAGCGGCGCGCCTTCGGCTTTGCCGCCTTCGAACTCGGTGCCGTCGACGCGCCCGACGAAATCGATGATCAGCTGGTCGCCGTCGGCCGACTTCTTGGTCTTGGGCGCGTCCTTGTAGCTTTTCTGGCCGCTTGCGAGCTTGGCCAGCGCCTCGTCCACTTCGGCGTCGGTGACCGGCACCGTCAGCCGCTCGAGCTCCAGCCCGTCGATCGAAGGTGCCTCGATTTCGGGCAGCACTTCGAGCTCGACGGTGAGCTCGGCATCCTTGCCGCGCTGGTAGCCCTCGCCGAGATCCACTTTCGGCTGCAGCGCCGGGCGCAATTTCTTCTCGCGCATCAGCGAATCGATCGATTCCTGGACCGCCGAGTTGAACGCGTCCGAATGCAGCGCTTCTCCGTGCATCTTCTTGATGAGGTTCGCCGGTACCTTGCCGGGGCGGAAGCCGGGCATGCGCACTTGCGGCGCGACCTTCTTCACTTCGGCGTCGATCCGCGCCTCGATGTCCTTGGCGGGAATCTTGACGGTATAACCGCGCTTGAGCCCTTCGTTGGTGGTTTCGACGATCTGCATTCTAAGCCTTCCAAAACTTTTCAGCGCCCGAACGCCAGGAACTGGTGCGGGCGAAGGGACTCGAACCCCCACATCTTGCGATACTGGAACCTAAATCCAGCGCGTCTACCAGTTCCGCCACGCCCGCGGCCCGACGAACCCCGTGCAGGCTGGGACCTGCGAACAGGGAGCCGCCGTTACTAGGGAGCGCCGAAAAGGGCAAGCGGAACGGCAGGCCGTAGCAACGAGGGAACGCGGTTCGGCGGCAAACCGTTTCCAGTGGGACAGCAAAAGGACTCTTCCCGATGACGAACCACCAGCAGGAAGCCGAACAGTTCGGCGGCCGCACCGTCCCGCCGGCGACGCCCCCGGTTATCAACGAGAACGCCAGTGCCACGGATGCCGCTACCCGGCCAGGACGCGGCGGCGACAGCGACTTTCCCGGCCGAAACCCTGACGAAATCGAGCCGCAGCAGCCTGATTTCGACCGACCCGATCGCTCTCCGGAGCAGGAAGTGCCGGGGCAAGGCGGTGATTTCGACGAGCCCGGCCAGACGCCGATCGAAACGCCCCCGCAGCCGGAGCAGCCGCAGGTAACGCCGCCGGATTGATTTTCATTCGGTTGCGGCTACGGAGCGGCGGATGAGTGAAGACAGCGCCCCCGACGTTCCGCCCGACCGCCTTTCGGTTAATCCGCGCAGCGACTATTTCGAGGCCGACAAACTGAGGCGCGGCATCGGCATCCGCTTCAAGGGCGTGCAGCGCCACAACGTCGACGAATATTGCATCTCCGAAGGCTGGGTGCGCGTCCAGGCAGGCCGCACGATGGACCGTCACGGCCAGCCGCTGACCATCAAGCTCACCGGAGAGGTCGAGGCGTGGTATGAAGACCTCGGTGAGGACGCGCCGGTCGCGAAGAAAAGCTAGTTGCTGGCGATCTGCGCGAGCAGATCGACAGGGGCCTTGCGCTTCCCGTCGCTTGCCTTGGCGGTCAGCTGCACGCGAGCGGGCACGGCCCGGTTGAAATCGCCGAATGCCTTGAGGAAAGCGCGCGAAGGCGCGATTGCGCCAGCCTCGGCCGAAGCGACCTGAAGCGCCGGACGGCTGTCCCGGTCAGGATAGATAAACCCGGCGACCGGCCAAGCTGTCGCCCCCAGATTGTTGACCGGCGCGTACCACACCCGCACCTCGCTCCAGTCGTTGTCCGGGGACACGTCGACCGCTTCGACGTTATCCTCGATGTGTCCACGGCGGCCATCGATCGGCGACCAGTTGGCATGGCGCAACAGGACGGTACGCGAATCTATGACCTGGCTGACTGCGGCGACGTGGCCGAGAGTCATGGCGCCGTATGGCTCGAAAGCCATCACCGCGCCGACGCGAGGCGTATGGCCGCGGGCATAACGGCCGGCGGCCTGGTCCCACCACGTCCAGGCGTCGCCGTAGATCTGGATGCCGGTGACTTCGCGCGCATAGGGCACGCACTGAAGGTACGGCTGCTGCTCGGCGCCCCCGCCGTCGGCAGCGGAGCCGTAAATGTCGTCTTGAGCGAAGGCGGGCGCGCCGTTGAAGGCCAGCGCGCCCGTTATCAGGAGAAGACCGACCCATCCCTTCATCCCGAGGGGCATCGCCGCATAAGGTAAATTTCAACTTACCGGCCATGGTTGAAAAAGGCCTAACGAGCGTTTGCCTTGCCAAGCGCCGGGCAACGCGCCACTGGCCGCGCCATGGCCGCGCGCGCGCTCCCCCAAGTCGTCATCATCGGCCGGCCGAATGTCGGCAAGTCGACGCTGTTCAACCGCCTCGTCGGCAAGAAGCTGGCGCTGGTGGACGACCAGCCCGGCGTGACCCGCGACCGGCGCTTCGGCGAAGCCGGCTTGCTCGGGCTCGAGTTTACGGCGATCGACACCGCCGGTTGGGAAGACGAGGAACCCGAAAGCCTGCCGGGACGAATGCGCGCGCAGACCGAACTCTCGCTGAAGGGCGCCGACGCCGCGCTGCTCATGGTCGATGCGCGCGCAGGCATTACCCCGCTCGACGAGGAGATCGCCCGCTGGCTGCGCGAACAGGCGGTGCCAGTCGTGGTTGTCGCCAACAAGGCCGAAGGCAGCGCCGGCGACGCGGGGATCATTGAAGCCTATTCGCTCGGTCTGGGCGATCCGGTCCCGGTCAGCGCCGAGCATGGCGAAGGCATGGCGGACCTTCTGGGCGCCTTGCTACCGCTGATCGAAGACAAACAGCCGTACGACAACGAGGCTGCCGGTCCGGGCGAATCCGATCGCTCGGCCCCGCTCCAGCTCGCGATCGTTGGCCGTCCCAACGCGGGCAAATCGACGCTCATCAACCGTCTTCTGGGCGAAGACCGACTGCTTACCGGGCCCGAAGCGGGGATTACGCGCGATTCCATCGCCGTCGACTGGACCTGGACCGATCCGACGACCGGCGAAGCGCGGCCGATCCGCCTTGTCGACACGGCGGGCATGCGCAAGAAGGCCAAGGTCCAGGACAAGCTCGAGCGCTTGTCGGTCGCCGACGCGCGGCGCGCGATCGATTTCGCCGAGGTGGTCGTCTTGCTGCTCGACGCCACACGCGGGCTCGAGGTTCAGGACCTCAAGATCGCCAGCACGGTGATCGAGGAAGGCCGCGCTCTGGTGGTTGCGATCAACAAGTGGGACGTCGCCGAGAACGCGAGCGGCTTGTTCAACGGGGTGCGTGCGGCGCTCGAGGAGGGGCTCGCGCAATTGAAGGGCGTGCCGCTGCTGACAGTCTCGGCTGTCACCGGCAAGGGGCTCGACCAGATGGTCGCCGCCGCCTTCGAGGTGCGTGAGGCGTGGAGCCGGCGCGTGCCCACCGCGGGCCTCAACCGTTGGTTCGAAGAGGCGCTCGCGGCCAACCCGCCGCCGGCGCCCGGCGGCAAGCGCATCAAGCTGCGCTATATCACGCAAGTTGGCACACGCCCGCCGCGGTTCGTGATCTTCGGTACGCGCCTGTCCGATCTGCCGAAAAGTTACGAGCGCTATCTGGTCAACGGTATCCGTCGGGAGCTGGGATTCGGATCGGTGCCCGTCCGGCTGACGTTGAAGAGTCCCAAGAACCCCTTCACCAAGGACTAGGCCACTTTCAGCGCGATGTCGCAGCGCAGCCCGTCGGCGGCATAATCGACTTTGAAGTTCGCCGCGGGAGAGCGCATCGACAGAATTCGGGTCCCCATTCCGCGACGCTTGGGGGCATTGACCGGCGGACCGTCGTGCTCCTGCCAGCGCAGCACGACCATGCCATCGTCGATCGGCCCCCACGACAGGCCGACCCAGCCGCTGGACCGGCTCAGCGCGCCATACTTGATGGCATTGGTGGCGAGTTCGTGGAACGCCAGCACCGCGGGCACACATGCGTCCCGCTCCACTTCCTGGCGATTTCCGTCGAGGCGGATGTCGTAGTCGTTGAGAAACGGCCGAAGGGCTTCCTCGGCAAGCTCGGGCAAGTTGCAGGTCAGCGCGTTTTCGCCGCCGAGCAGGCTCGTCGCGCGGTCGAGCGCCGCCAGCCGCTCGCTGAAAGCGTGCTGCGCTTCCTCGGGATTGCCGTGCCGGAAGCTGAGGCTGGCGAGCGAATTGACCACCGCGAGCAGGTTCTTGAGCCTGTGACGCAGTTCCTGGTTCAACAGCGCCTCGCGCGCCGAGGCCGCGTGCACTTCGGCCATGACCCTGCGCAAGGCCTCGCCGATGGCGATGAGCATGGCGCAGGACAGGACGAAGAGAACGAGGATGACCAGCCCGCGCGCACTATGCACGAAATAGAAGTCCTCGCGAATAAAGAGGATTCGCGCCACCATGGCCGACACGAAAGTCACCAGCACGCCGTAACGCCAGCCGAGGAACAGCGCTCCAAGGACGATGGCGGGAAAGTAGGTGACGAACGGAACTCCATTGTGGCCAGCATCCAGCGCCAGCCTGAGGAGCGTCGGCACGATCACGAGGACGAGCATCCAGCCGAGGCTGCCGACAAACGAGTGCCGCGCAAGGATGGCTTGCCCGATGCGCTCCGAAAAGCGCGGTGCCTGATCCAAGAATTTCCCCTCTTCAGGCGGCGCGCAAATAGCGCAACGCCGCACGCTCTCGTGAAGCGGACTTAACCGGAACTCGCGCTTCAAAGCGACAAAATTTGTCAATCTTCCGCAGGTTGGCTTTGCGACTGGATATAGTTCTGCAGTCCCATTCGCTCGATGAGTTCGAACTGTGTTTCGAGGAAGTCGACGTGTTTCTCTTCGTTTTCGAGAATACGCTCGAACACTTCCCGGCTGACGTAATCGCGCACCGATTCGCTATGCTGAACGGCGTCCCTGAGCAGCGGGATCGCATCCATCTCGAGTGCGAGGTCGGCCTTTAGGATTTCCTCGACCGTTTCGCCGATCTTGAGCTTACCCAGGGCCTGGAAGTTGGGCAGACCGTCGAGGAACAGGATGCGGTCGGCGAGCGTGTCGGCGTGCTTCATCTCGTCGATCGACTCGTGCCGCTCGAACTCGGCAAGCTTCGTCACGCCCCAGTTGGCGAGCATGCGGTAGTGCAACCAATACTGGTTGATCGCGGTCAACTCGTTGGTCAGCGCCTTGTTGAGGTAGTCGAGGACCTTGTCGTCGCCCTTCATTGCGCTTCCCCCCTATCTGGCGAGCAGCACCATGCTCCAGCAAACCGGACTATGGCAAGGGGAACAGGTTAGACCGCAGGTCAGGCGGCCAGTGCGGGCTCGCAGGATTGGCTTCGCTCTTGGTGGAGAATCTCGTTCGCCTCGACAATGCATTGCCGGCATCGGGGCGTCTTGCCCAGCGCCGCATAGACCGCCTCGGCATCGCCCTGGACGCAGCACGCCGCCCGTCGGAAATCGGTTTCGCGGATGGCATTGCAGATACAGACGTACATCGGCGATTTCACTCCAGGACTGGGAGTGGTTTAATGCGAGTGTATCGCAATAGCAACAAAAAAGTTTGCCCTACCGTGTTACGATGCAGTCGTGCCCTCCGCGCTTCAGCACACGGCAGGCGTCGTCGGCTTGCGCGCGAGTGGCAAAGCCGCTGGCTTGAAGCTTGGTGATCTTGCCGACCACGATTTTCAGCTCGGACTTGTCCGCCAGCACGCTGTCCCCGCCGAGCTGCGCCCAGAGCTTGTCGGCATTGCCGGGAACGGCGAACGCGCCGAGCTGGACCCGCCAAGGGCCCTTGTCGGCCTTCGCGGCGGCCGCGGACTGCGGCTTCGACGAAGCCGTGGGCTCAGGCTGTGGCGTCGCTTGCGCCGCCGGATGCGATGTCGCCACGGCTACCGGTTTCGGTTTGGCGGACGCCGTTGCTGCGGCAACGTGCGAGGTTGTCAGCGGATGCCCGGCAAAACTCGCTCCCGCTCGCGCGGGGCTTTCGGTGCCGGTCGCCGCGCGCGCCTCGGCGAGCGCCTCGCGCGCTTGCGCAACGGATGGCGAAACCGCCACCGTGGCGAGCGCGTGCGACACGCGCGGGCTGGCGGCGGCCGCTCTGGCAGGCGCCGGAGCGCCAACCCCGGCCGCCAGGTCCGCCGCAGCCAGCGCGCGGCCGCGTTCGGCGTTCGCCTCGTCTCCCAGCTGCACCGCCAGGCCGGCGGCCCTCTGACGCTGCTCGAGCGGGATGAACTGGTCCATCTGCGCCAGGGCCGAAGCTGCCTGCGGCAGGTTGTGCTGGTTGGCGAGCGTCACCAGCGCATAGGCCTTCACCCAGTCCTTTGGCACGAGGTCGCCATTGAAGCTGGCGATGCCGAGAAGATACTGCGCCCTCGGGTCGCCTCGCTTCGCCGCATCCTGCAAGTAGGGCAGCGCCGCCTCGCGCCGGCCATCCTGGAACAGCATCAGTCCATAAGTGTCGGCCGCTCCCAAATGACCCTTGGCGGCGGCGCGCGCATAGAGCTGCTCCGCCTTCGCCGGGTCCCGCGGCACGCCGCGCCCAAGACGATAGGCCTGGCCGAGATTGAACATCGCGTCGGGGTCTCCGGCGTCGGCCGGGCCTTGCCACTCGTGTACCGCGGCGGCGTAATCGCCGCGGCTCCACGCATCGACCCCGGCCTTCACGTCGGCCCACGCAGTCGCACCCGGAAACAGGGCGGCCAACACCGCACCTGCCACGATCGCCCTTCCTGTCGCTACCCGCATTGCGCCAAAATCCCTCGGTCAGTGCGCCAGCCTATAGTAAATGCCCTGTTAGCAAAGTCTTTATGCCGCACGACAACGCTTCAGGCGCCAATTGCCAGCTGTCGCCGAGGACGCGAGGTGCACTCCCAACATGCGGCGCAATGGTCGGCGCGTTAACTCAAATTTAGGGGTGTTCTGCGATCCCGCTCGGTGAAGGGCCGGAGTTTTTCCCGCCGGCGGCAACTTTTGGGGGATTGGCCTTGCGCGTTTTGGCATTGGCTTCGCAGAAGGGTG
>DATJHD010000215.1:0-4630 GCA_035494275.1 Croceibacterium sp. | reverse complement strand
GTCGAGCTTGCTTTCTCCGGAAGCGCGTTCGGCGAATTTCAACGGCAACTCCTTCACGCGCAGCGGCGGATGGGCGGTGGCGAGGATGTCGAGCATGATCTTGAAGCCGATGCCGGAAAGCCGGTCGGCCTGGCTGCGCAGCTGGTCGGTCCGCAGCAGGAAGAACCCGCTCATGGCGTCGCTGAGCTGCGTGCCGGTCAACTTGCGGGCGAGCGAGTTGGCGATGCGCGAGCCTTTCTCGCGGCCCTTGCTCGAGAGGCCCTCGGCGCTGCCGCCGGCCGCGAAGCGGCTGGCGTAGGCAAGGTCGTACTCGCCCGATTTGACGGCTTCGAGCATGTCGAGCAACAGCTGCGGATCGTGCTGGTGGTCGGCGTCCATCACCGCCACGAACGGCGCCGCGGTGGCGCACATGCCCTCTATCGCCGCGCTGGCGAGCCCGCGTCGGCCGATCCGCTGGATCACGCGGATGCGCGGGTCGGTCTTGGCGATCTCGCGGATGAGGTCCGCGGTGCCGTCACGACTGTTGTCGTCGACGAACACGGCTTCCCACCCGCTCGGGCCGAGCGCTTGCTCGAGCCGTTCGACCATCGGCGCGACGTTGGCGCGCTCGTTGAGCGTCGGCAGCACCACTGCCAGCTCAAGTGGCTTTGCCACCGCGGCGGCAGCCTTGGCCATGTCCATGCTCGTCATGTTCATCGCCTCGCCCGATACTTGGCAAACATCAACAAAAAGCTTTCACTCCGCGAGCGCGCGGGGCCATACCCGGATAGGGTCGCCCCGGTCGAGGGGGGTTCACCATGGCCACGGCTGTTTCAACGCGACTGGCGGCGCCGCTCGGCGCCGAGCCGGCCAGCGGCACGCCCGACCAGAGCGAGGCGCGCATCTCGACGCTGGATTTCATCCGCGGGGTCGCGGTGCTCGGCATTCTCGCGACCAACATCCTGCAATACGCGCAGCTTCCCGGCGCGCACCGCTGGCTGAAGCTCATCGGCGAGCCGTCGCTGGCCGACAAGGTTCTCTGGCTGCTCAACTTCCTGTTCGTGGACGGCAAGCTGCGCGGGCTGTTCGCGATGCTGTTCGGCGCCGGGCTCGTGCTGTTCATGGACCGCGCGAAGGCGAGGGGCGCCCGGCCCTACCGGCTGCAGTCGCGCCGCCTGTTCTGGCTCGGGCTGTTCGGGCTGTTCCACTATTACGTGCTGTTCGAGGGCGACATCCTGTTCCACTACGCGCTCCTCGGCTTTGTCGCGATGGTGCTGGTGCGCCTGCCGGCCAAGCCGCTCCTGATCGCCGGAATGCTGCTTTATTGCGCCGACAGCTATTTCACGTCCGAGGACCTCGGCGGCTGGGCGCGCGACGAGCACCGCATCCTCGCCGAGCCGGCGAGCGATCCCGAGAGGATCAGGTACCTTGCCGAGCAGGACAAGTTCGTCGCCGACGCGCGGGCCGAAGGCCGGGTGCTGGCGACAGGCACGCTACCGCAGATCGTCGCCTATCGCGCGAGGCACTACTGGCCCGAGCCGTTCAGCAGCGTGGTCTTCATGGTGATGGATTCGCTCGCCTGCATGCTCTTCGGCGCGGCGCTGTTCCGGATGGGGTTCTTTTCCGGCGCCTGGAACCGGCGCAAGATGCTTCGCTGGGGCCTTGCCGGGATCGCTGCCTCGGTGGCGATGGCGTTGCCGTTCGCGTGGCTCGCCTGGCGGGCGGACTTCCCGCAGGCGCTCAACATGTTCGTGTTCTACGGGCCGAGCCACGTCATCCGCCTGCCGATGATCCTCGGTTACGCGGCGGTGCTGGTGGCGATGACGCCGGTGTGGGCGCCGACGGCGCTCGGCAAGCGGCTGTCGGCCGCCGGGCGAATGGCGTTCACGAACTATCTCGGCGCGTCGGCGGTGATGGCGCTGATCTTCCAGGGCTGGGGCCTTGGCCTGTTCGGCCATTTCATGCGGCCGGGAATGGAGCTGTTCGTGCTGCTCGGCTGGGCGCTGATGCTGGCGGGCTCGCCGTGGTGGCTGGCGCGCTTCCGCTACGGCCCGCTCGAATGGCTGTGGCGCTGCCTCACCTACGGGCGAGTGTTCCCGTTGCGGCGCGAAGCGGCGGCCTAGAGTCGCGCCCGCACCGCGTCACCGACTTCGCTGGTCCCCGCGCTGCCACCGAGGTCGCCGCCCTTGACGCCGTCGGCCAGCGCTCGCGCCACCGCCGCCTCGATCCGCCCGGCATCGGTGTCGCGGCCGAACGAATGGCGCAGCATCATCGCGGCGGAGAGGATCATGGCCATGGGGTTGGCCTTGCCCTTGCCGGCGATGTCCGGCGCGCTCCCGTGGATCGGCTCGTAAAGGCCCTTGGTGCCGAACTCGGTTTGCTGGTCGCCCAGCGAGGCGCTCGCGAGCAGGCCAATCGAGCCGACGCACATGCTCGCCAGGTCCGATAGGATGTCGCCGAACAGGTTGCCGGTGACCACCACGTCGAACTGGCCCGGGTTGCGCACCAGCTGCATCGCGGCGTTGTCGACGTACATGTGGGTGAGCTCGACCTCGGGGTATTCGCGCGCCGTCTCGATCACCACCTCGCGCCACAGCTGGCTGGTTTCGAGCACGTTGGCCTTGTCGACGCTGCACAGCCGCTTCTTGCGTCCCTGCGCGGCACGCAAGGCGACGTGGGCAATCCGGCGCACCTCGTCCTCGGCATAGGACATGAAATCGAACCCCTGGCGCCGCCCGTCGTCGAGCGTGCGGATCGCCTTCTCGCCGAAGTAGACGTCGCCATTCAACTCGCGCACGATCAGCAGGTCGATGGCGCGGGCGACTTCGGGCCGCAGCGCCGAAAGGTCCTCCAAACCGGGAAACATCGTCGCCGGGCGCAGGTTCGCGAACAGGCCGAGCGCCTGCCGCAGGCCAAGGATCGCCTGCTCGGGCCGCAGGTGGCGCTCGAGCCCGTCGCAGGAAGGATCCCCGACCGCACCGAACAGCACGGCGTCGGCGGCCTTCGCTGCGTGAAGCGTTTCGGGCGGCAGCGGATGGGCATGGCGGCGATAAGCCGCACCGCCCACGTCGGCCTCGAGATACTCCACGCCCGGCAGCGCAAGAGCATCGAGCACTTTTCGCGCCTCGGCCATGATTTCCGGGCCGATCCCGTCGCCCGCCAGCACCGCAATCTTCATTCGACCATTCGTCCCAACAGCTCGCGCAGGCGAGCGCGCGCGGCCATAACATCGCCGCGCCGGTCGGCAAGCAGGTAGTATTCGAGCGCGCCGGCCAGCTTGTCCATTTCGGCGAGGAGTTCCGGCAGCGCCTCGCCATCCGGCCGGTCGCCGCCATAGCCGAGCTCGCGCAGCAGCAGCGCCTCGTAGCGGACCAGCGCCCCTGCCCAGCCGCGCGCGGAGGGGGCATGGCAAATGGCCGTGAGCAGGCCGCTCAGCGCCTGCCAGAGCGTCGCATAGGGATGGCGTTCGGGCAGCGCCGTCGCGGTGAGCGCGCAGGCCCAGGCGATCGCCGCGGCCGGCAGGGGCTCGCCGAGCCACGGCCCGCGGCTTTCGACCAGCTCGAGCTTGGCGAACGGCAACAGGCTGTCCGAGCGCGAGCGCAATTCGGCCTCGACGAGGTTGCCCGGGATCAGGACCGGCCGCAGCCGCCGCCCGCGCCCGCCGGCGACATAGCCTGCGACCATTCCCGCTTCCTCGGTGAGCAGCCGCGCGACGACCGCGGTCTCGCCGTGCGGGCGAGCGGCGAGCAGGATCGCGGGAGCGCGCAATTGCATGAAGGACGGTCTAGATGATCCTCCCCCGGTGCAGGAAGCGATTACTTCGCCAGCCTGGCTTCGAGCGCGGCGATCCTGGCTTCCAGAATAGCGACCTTTTCCCGCGCGTTGGAGGCCATGTCTTTCACCGCGTCGAATTCCTCGCGGCTGACGAAATCGAGCCCGCCGAGGGCTTCCTTCATCCGCTCGCGGGCGCCGTCGCGCGCCTCGCGGGTCATGCCGGCCAAAGTGCCGGCAGCGGCGTTGGCCATTTTCACGAAATCGGCGATCAGGGGATTTTCGCTTTGCATGCTGCGCCATGTGGGCCTTGCAGGTGGCCCTCGCAAGCTACAATTGGATGCGCTGAACCGCGTTCGTGCCGTTCGTGCCGCTGGCGTCGGGATTGAGCTCGAGGAACTGCCAGTTCAGGACCGTCGCGAACAGGATCCACGCGACGTACGGGACGAGCAACCACGCGGCCAGCCGACGCACCCGCCAGAACAGCGCCGCCGTCACCAGCACGGCGACGTCGAGCGCCAGCAGGATCGCGAGCGCGATGAAGATCTGGTGCAGCGCGAAGAACACCGGGGTCCAGGCGAGATTGATCGCCAGCTGGACAATGAAGGCCACGACGGCGGCGGCCCGGAAGCGTGCTCCCCATGCCGCGCACACGAGCGCGAAAGCGACCCCCATCAGCGCATAGAGAATCGACCAGACGACGGGAAAGGTCACCGGCGGAGGGAATGTCGCCGGCTTGGCAAGCGCGGCGAACCACGGGCTGTCGGCCGTCCCGCCGCCGACCTGCCCCGAGACGAAGCCGAGCAGCAGCACCATCGGGACGACGAACAGCGCCCAGCGGAAGAAGCTGGCACGAAGCTGCGCGGGCGAAGCGAGTCGA